>JAQULX010000289.1 GCA_028718465.1 Dehalococcoidales bacterium
CCCGGCCAAGCTGTTAAGAGCAGAGATATCAAGGCAATGCTCTGGGCCTACGTTAGTGGTGAAAATTCCCAAAGCCTGCTGTAAAAGCGATTCAGCCTTCTCGTAATTACCTTTTGCCAAGAATACTGCCGCAAGGTTACCCAAACTGGTGGCATAACTATTACTATTTTCACCATCCGTCTGGCGGACGATCTCCAGAGCCCTTTCTTCCAGTTCCTGTGCTTTTTCATATTTACCCATATCCTGATAGAGGAGAGCTAGATTATTCAGGTTACTGGCATATAGAAAGTTCTTCTCTCCGATCGTTTTTGCATAAATATCCTGTGCCTCAAGAAAAAGCTGTTCGGCCCGGGTATATTCCTTAGTCAAACGGTAGAGTCCGGCTAAATTGTTTATACAGGTTGCATAACCGGGGTGATTTTTACCGGCAGTATCACCTAATATTTGCATTGCTTTGAGAAAAAAAGATTCAGATTTGGAATAATATCCAGTGGTGCGGTATAGACCTCCCAGGTCATTGAGAACGGTGGCATAAGAAGGATGATTCTCTCCAAATTCCCGGCGCGCGAGTTGGGATGCCTGAAGCAATAAGGGTTCGACTTCTTTAACTTGTCCCTGTCTGTTCAAGGCCATGATACGCTTATTAAGTTCTTCCAGTTTTTCACTCATAGCATGTATCCTTATGAAAATGATTTGACATGCTCGTATTTGCGTTAGGATAATGAATATTCTGCTGTGATAAATCAGATGATTACTGAAACAGGAAAATGACACTTAACCTGTAAATATTATTTTTCTTCATCTCCAAGTGCCTGTCGTAAAATCCTGTCAGAAGCTTCTTTCAGTATAGAACCTTCCAATCTAGACAGTAATGCCGCTTTACAAATGGCTTCAGGTTCAGTATATTTTCCGTTTCCAAAATCTGCCCAATATACCGCATCTTTGTATCCCAGTTCGGTCATTTTCTCCACTACCTGTTCGGCAGCAGATATATCCTCGGAGTATGGTTTTACAGCGGACCAAACAGAATCACCTTCCTTTGAGCCGCAGCAAGTGGAACCACACTCAGTAGAATTAAGATTGATCACTCTCTCCATATAGCCAAAGATCTCATCATTTATGATTGTGTGGCCCATTATTATTTCAGCTACTTTCATGTTTAGCTCACTTCCAGGTCGCATCGCCAGGATTTCTTCTTTGGTCATTAGTTTGCCTCCTTATTATGCTGCTTGTTTTAAATTTGCCGTGGATGTCGGACTCCATTTTAGTATAATACAAAGCCTTTTATCTTAGGGCCAATCCTAAAAGAAGAACCAAGTGACTATACTCTAACCACGAGCTTTTAATTTCCCATTCGCCTCTTCCAAGGAATTATAACCGTATCGTTTTACAGTATAGCTAAGGGTAACCTCAGACCCGTTTATGTTTTCAGTTTTTTGCTTCAAGACATTTGCATAATACAGTTTTAAAGTCTCTAATGAATAAGTGGAGAGCTCTCCACGAAGATAAGTCTCTACGGATGTTGCATACGGAGTATCCTCAGAGCTGCGAAGAGGTCTGCCCCTTTTAATGAGATAGGGATATTTTTTCATTAGCATATCTTCCCATTCTAGTAAAATATCGACGATCTTATCTACCAAAGCAATCGTTTCAGCCTCTAATTCAGGGAGAAGGTGTTTGATAGAAACATATTCCGAAGGTGAGGTTGACTGCATCATCCGTCCATATTTCTCGGTCAACAAGTTTCTGCCATTCTTTTCTGCTTCAATAAGATCCCTCAGATAGCTAGTTAACGTAGCCTCCGACCAGCTCATAGCCTGGCTATACCTGTTAATCTCAAAAGTCCTGTAGTCTTCCTGACACGCGGCTTTACCCCCAATATTGGGCACTTCCGCAAACATCTTCCACTCAGCTTTAACTATCTTAGCGATCAAATCATCTTTAACACTCATATCGTGCATACTCCTTGCTTTCTCTTGTCTTAACGCTAATTTATTGGAATATTGAATAACAAATACCTTATAAATGGGTCGGCTTTATTCAATGGATTGTATTGTAATAGTATTATAAGATCATTATATTACTCCCTGCCGCTTTTGTCTTACATCTTAGCAACCTTAACCTGATCTGATATTGTGTTGTAATCCAGTCCTTTTATAGTCGGGCGCAATGATATGCACAACAACCTGGAGAATGGTGAAAGGATGCCGGGCGGTATTTTCTTGCAGTGGCATCCGTTGGCTCCTCGCGGAAGATTTGAAGACAATTCTATTTAACGGGATTAGTCACACTGTGCCTGTATTACGTCACGAGTTGTCAACGGTGATATTCTGGATCATCGAGAACAGAGGCTTTCCGGCTCTGAAAGCTTCCGGCTATCTTCGCAGGTTTATATGGCAGCAAGGAATAATAGCCTGAGGTTTATCCACGACTGGTTTTATTGCCCGCGCAGATAAATATTCCGGACAGCGTTATTAATTTCAATGATCTGATCCCTTAATACCCGGGGTTCAAGAACTTCCACGTTTTCACCCCACCCCATTACCCAGCCCCGAAAATCGACGGTATTGCGGATATTGAGAGTCATGACGGTGGACCCATCGGCCTGGGATTCGGTCTTTTGTGAATGATGCCAGGTAGTGCCGGTGGCGGCTTTGCTGACTTTCTGGTTGAAACGCAGTTTGACCTGCACCAGTTCCTCATCAGTGTAGATCCCCCAGGCTGAGCCAAGATAATCATTGATATCAAAGTCGGCAGGGATCTGATAGGTCTCCTGGCGTATCTCTACGACTCCTACGATCTGATCTATCTTGTAATTACTGATGGCCTGTTTTTGATGAGAGTAAGCAATAATATAAGTGGAGCGGCCCCAGGCGACCGGTTCGATATAATAAGGCTCGATAATAGATTCGACCGGTTCCTCGGACATCTGCTGATAAAGGATCTTAACCTGATGCTGTGACAGCCAGGCCCGGGTGAGCTTATCGAAATTGGAGATCTTTCTTTCATCCCGGGGCTGTTTTTCCAGATATTCGATAGTATTGTGAACCTGCTGTTTCAAAGGTTGGGGAACAATAGTGTTCAGCTTCATAAAAGTTGATGCCATGCTGGGGTTATAAAGGTGGGAAAAATTCTGGGTGAGGCGGGCGGCCAAAAAGATATTCATCGCTTCAGGCAGGGTGAATGTGATTGGCGGTAAAAAGTGACCTTCCGTTACTCCGCGTTTGCTGCCGTCCTCCCAGATAGGTATCCCCAGTTCTGTTTCCAGTGCTTCCAGATCGCGGTAAACTGTCCTTTTACTGACGTTACATTTGCGGGCAATTTCATCTATTTCGATTCCGTGAGGATACTGCCACAAGACTATCTGCATTCTCAGCAGCCGGGCGGTGCGGTCTCTTTTTCGCAGGGATTTGTTCATCCGCGTCTTCTTGTCCGCATTATCGTTTTTGAATTTATTCTCTCGATGGTTTTGGAGTCGTATTTCGAAGCTAACAGACCTTAATAAGGATGAAATATTGATTTATTCACAAACTCATCAGAGAATATTTGCCTGAATTATAGCATTTGGCAGGGAAAATATAAATTTACCATGGCTACACTTTTTTAAATATTGACAATTAAGGTGACAAAAACCCGTGCTAGAATGATTACATAATAAAGTAAATGTATCTTCAAATGACTGAGAATACCATGGTCCTTTAGAAGAATTATCCGGAAAAAAATAGTATTCCATGAGGAGAAAGAGGATGGCTATGGATCCAAGGTTTAAACTGTTACTCTCACCCGGCCAGATAGGGTCGATCAAAACGAAGAACAGGCTGATAAAATCAACGAACTCGATGGGTTATCAGAAGGATGAGTATGACGGCCATATTACTCAGAAGCATATAGCTTATACCGAAGCCCTGGCTCGGGGTGGGGTAGGCCTGATTATCACCGAGGGCGGGACCATTGATTATCCTCTGAGCGCTCATGATGTTTTCCATTTCCGTATTGATAAAGATGAATATCTGCCCGGCTGGGTTAAACTGGCTGAAGCTGCTCATAAATACGATTGCCCCATTTTTCCTCAATTGGTGCATTCCGGGCCCTGGCACCGCAAAGAATATTCCGGCATGGACCCTATTGCTTCTTCGGATAATATCCGGGTTGAGGAAGGCGGCCGTCCCTCGGCAACCAAAGCCGCCACCATCTCCCAGATCCATCAAGTCGTTGAAAAGTTTGTCCAGGCGGCGGAACGATATAAAAAAGCTGGCTTTGATGGGGTGGAAATCAATGCCAGTGGAAACCATTTGCTAAACAGCTTTTTATCCCGTGGATTCAATACCCGGCATGATGAATATGGTTGTGATACTTTTGAGAACCGGGCGCGCATTGTAACCGAGATAATCCAGGCCTTCAAACAGGTCCTGGGGGCCTCGTTTCCCGTCAGCATTCTTTTTAACGGAATGGAATACAATATCGAGAATGGTTTGACCATTGAAGAAACCAGGGCTTTAGCTCAAATATTCCAGAAGGCCGGCGCTGATCTTATTGTCGTGCGGGTGGATGGAGTCGGCAAATATCTCAGCTCCCATTATCCGGAACTCGTACATTATCCCGAACCACCCAAACCTTTAGGGGATATGCTGGATGGCAGCCGGCATGGCAAGGGAGGATATGTGCCGGTGGC
>JAQULX010000290.1 GCA_028718465.1 Dehalococcoidales bacterium
CGTTGCGGCTTCACGCACGACCCCATATCCGGTCTCCACCGCAGGAAAAGGCAGGCCGATCGTAAATTGGGAGATAAAATCGTTCACAGGCGGCACGACCAGACCCAGGAGAGCCGTGACTGTCAGAAATGCGTAGGGAAATAAAGCCAGTCCGAGGCTCATTTTCGACCCCCCATCCCCTGGCTCCGCATCCGAAGCTTCTGCACCGGTTCGTTGATGGTCCTTCTGGTCCATCATCGCGGGTCGTTCCGTTATTTCGGTCGCCGGTTCACTGTAGCGTTTCCAGCGCGAAAGCGGGTAAAGCGCCACCAGAGCCAGAGTTCCGGCGATAAAGGTTGATAGAATGGGATTAACATACATAAAGCCCAGCTGCACGCCGCCGTGAATGGCGGAAATGATCAGGATCATTGGCAAACCATGCCGCAGACCTGCCATCTTGCCGTAGAACCAGGCGACTGCCAGGCCACCCAGTAAATTAACGAGCCAGAGCAATATCGCCGTTTCAACCGCTGTGCTGGTTGGGTCTTGGACGTCGGTCACGTTGAGCATAGCGAGCCAGCCCACCGCCAGAGTACCAAACATTTTTGCCCATGTATGGGCAATAAGAGGAATGACCACGGCATATATCGGTCTAACGCCGATGCCGATCAGGAGTGGGGCAGCTATGGCGATGGGCGCACCGAAACCGGCAATGCCCTGAAAGAAAGAGGCAAACACCCAACCGATCGCCAGCACAAGAAATAATTCATTGCGGCTGAAGCTCAAAAAACCTCTGCGCAGCACATCAAATGCCCCGGCTCGCACCGTGACCAGATACAGCAACAGGGCAGCCCAGACAACATACAGGATAAAAACCGCATCCCACAGCCCTTTGCCTCCCGCTACAGCCAGGGTCGGTAGCGGCGTGCGGAAAACAAGCAACGCTATCAGCCCTGCAGCAAGCATTCCCAGCGGCCCAGCCTCGATGCCTTTCCAGCGCAGCCCGACCAGGAAAACTATCAGCACCGCGATGGGAAGCAGCGCAATAATCCAGTGGATAATATCGACAGGCAGTTGCGTGTCATTCATGTCACTTAACCCCCGCTGTATAAACGCTATTCGCCATTTCTCGCGAATGCCTCGACTATCTTCATATTTGTTGCTCGCGGCTGACGTGACTCTCCAGTGGCTCACTGCACTGGATGCATTCCATCTTCAAAGGCATTGACCTGGTAGACGCTTTGCGATTGATAGGATAGCCCTCCTTGAACCAATCTATATAGCCGCCCTGCAAAGCGAAGGTGTGAAAACCCCGGTTTTTCAGGAACGACGACGTATGGACGCTGCTAATTTCATTCGGTCAGGTATAGCGGGCAATGATAATCTTGTCGCTGGCAGTTGCCGAAGCTGTCTTTGATCTTTCGTCCGGACGCGGATTGTATCATGGATGGTATATGATATGCCGGGCCGGATGTGCGAAACTGTCACGTCCGAAACTACCGCCCTACCGGAACCAACCAGTACTTTCGCCTTGGCCACGTCTACCCCGTGTTCTGCTACACGAGCTGTTGTCGTTCGCATCCTGATGCCGTCGGTTGGCGCAAGTTTGTCTGCTTGCTTCTTGCGCTGCTTAAATGTGAAGTGTTTTTTTATCCTCCGCCCCAAAAACAATAAGGGTAATCAAAACTTTGCTTCTCTATATAAGAAAGAATCGTATGTTTCTTACATATAATTTTCATATATCCTGTCTCTATTTACAATGGGAGCCATCAGAAATCAAACCCCGGGCCAGGGCTATCGACCTAACCCGTTCTTCTGGGAAGCACGGTGTACACCCGCTCGATAAATCCATAGAATTCTTCCATGTAATTGCGAAGAAAACCAGCCGTTGATTCTACAGTCACCTCTCCTTCCTCTGTGATCATCCCGGGAGTGAATTGAATATATGCCTCGGGCGCGTTCATCTGGGGGGAATTGCAGTAGCTCAAGATACTGCGCAGCTGCTGCTGAGCTACTGCTGTGCCAATCTTGCCAGGTGACGTACCGATCACCGCCGATGGTTTGCGCGTGAAAGAGTTCTGCCCGTGAGGACGGCTGGCCCAATCAATCGCATTTTTTAATCCGCCTGGAATGGACCGATTATATTCCGGAGTGATGAAAAGCACAGCATCTGCCTCCTTAATCGCCTGCTTGAAAGTGCGCGCGGCCGGAGGATAATCACTGTCATAATCATAGCTATACAGAGGCAAATCTTTGAAGGAAATTTCGATAAGGGTCAATTCCGGCGGTGCCAGTCGAATCAATGCTATTGAAAGCAGACGATTAATGGAAGCGGCCGCAAGGCTACCTACAAAATATCCGACTTTAAATTTTGACATCTCAGTTCTCCATCTTTTTTATTTTTCCACTCTTAAGAATCTGGCATTAATAGCCACAATGATCGTGCTGGCTGCCATTAGAGCTGCGCCCATGGCTGGGTCCAGTAAAATTCCGGCACTGTAAGCGACACCGGCAGCCAGAGGAATAGCAATAACGTTGTATCCGGTTGCCCAGCCCAGATTCTGGACCATCTTGCGATAGGTAGCTCGTGACAACTTGATAATGGAAACCACATCCAGAGGGTTGCTTTTAACCAGGACTACATCGGCAGTAGCTACAGCGACATCAGTCCCAGCGCCAATAGCAATTCCAACGTCAGCCTGAGCCAGGGCAGGGGCGTCGTTTACCCCATCACCAGTCATAGCTACCTTAATCCCTCTCGACTGGACTTCTTTTACCTTCTCAGCCTTTTTTTCAGGTATAACTTCAGCAAAATATTCATCCAGTCCAACTTCTTGAGCTACCCATTGGGCAACCTGACGGTTATCACCCGTAATCATCATGCATCTTATCCCCATTGCTTTGATTTCAGCTATAGCTTGCCTGGACTCCGGACGGATGATATCCGCCAGGGCTATCGCTCCGGCTAACTGGCCGTCGATAAGCGTAAAAATGACAGTCTTACCTTGAGAAGCCAGTTCATTCAACCTTTCATCGTTTACCTGGATGTTCTTCTCCTTGAGGTAACCGGGACTAACTGCCATGACTTCTTTGCCGTTCACCAGCCCTTGAGCCCCTTTGCCCGGGATAGCTTTAAAGTTTTCTACGGGATAGCTATCCTTAGCTGAGGCTACAATTCCTTTTGCGATGGGATGTTCTGAGTGCTGTTCAACAGAGGCGGTATATTTTAATAGCTCGTCTGGACTTATTTCTCTGTTTAGTGTAATGATATCGGTAATTCCAAACTTACCCTGGGTCAGAGTTCCGGTCTTATCGAAAAGCACCGCCCGGATATTTCTGGCCTGTTCAAAGCCGTCCCGATTCTTTATCAAGAGCCCGCTTTTGGCCGAAATGGCCGTTGAGACCGCCACGACTAAGGGAATTGCCAGACCTAAAGCATGGGGACAGGCGATGACCATTACTGTTACCATGCGCGTCAAACCAAAAACAAAACTCTGACCGATGATGCCTACCCAGGCGACAACTGTAATAAGCCCTCCCAGCAAGGCTACTAAAACCAGAACGAGGGCGGCCCGGTTGGCCAGATTTTGGGTCCGGGACTTGCTTCCCTGAGCCTGCCGTACCAGTTCCGTAACCTGTGCCAGGTAGGAGTCGGCTCCGGTCTTCTGGACTTCCACACTGATGGAGCCTTCTCCGTTAACAGAGCCTCCGATTACCCTGTCATCTTTTACCTTAGCTACCGGCACTGACTCTCCGGTAAGCATGGCTTCGTTGACTGAAGTTTCTCCGGATAATACTATACCGTCGGCCGGGACATTCTCTCCCGGTTTAACCAGGACCAGGTCGCCTATCCTCAAATCATCTAGAGGTATATCCCGGGTGTTACCATCCGGCATCAACCTGTGAGCTTCAGAAGGCAGGAGCCTGGCCAGTTCCTCCAGGGCTGAGGAGGCGGCCATAATCGACTTCATTTCCAGCCAGTGGCCCAGCAGCATGATCACGATTAATGTTGCCAGTTCCCAGAAGAAGATCTCTCCCGGCAGGCCAAAGACTACGGCACTGCTGTAAATATAGGCTACTGTTATGGCTACCGCAATTAAGGTCATCATCCCCGGAGACCTGGATTTTATTTCATCCACAATTCCCTTTAAAAAGGGATATCCGCCATAGAAATAGACCACTGAGGATAGAGCGAAAAGCACATACAAATCCCCGCTGAACCGCAGATTGTCCCCCAACCTCAGAAACTGCTGAATGATAGGCGAAAGAATCAGAATCGGAATGGTGATGATTAAGGAAATCCAGAATCGGCGGCGGTAATCGGCTATCATCATGGCATGGTGGTTATGGTGTTCCCGACGGGCCGCTCTTTCAGTCTCCTCAGGCCATTTGCCTGGCTCTGCCTGCATGTGCTGGTGTTCCATGTGGTCCGTTGAAGCAGGTTTAGCCTGGTTGCGGTCAATACGTTTTGCTGGATCTTCAATAGTTGCGCCATGACTGCCATGGTCTGGATGATGGTGTTCTTCAGGATTATTCCTGTCCATACACTCAATATCTCCTGTAACGGCTAAATATCAGCCCTTACTTGATCTATTTTTCCGGCTTCAATCAACTTAAATATACCCCCGGCCAGATCGGTTGCTTTTTCTACAGCCAATCGACTGATTTTACGGTTTTCTACTGTT
>JAQULX010000291.1 GCA_028718465.1 Dehalococcoidales bacterium
GCTGCTTTTCTCCGCTACCATGCCTGAAGATATCCGGCGGTTAGTACGGGAAGTGCTGCATGACCCCCTGACCATCAAAATCGGAACTTCCGCGCCGGTCGGGAGCGTATCCCATGCCCTGTATCCTGTCCAGCCCCACCTCAAGACCAAATTGCTCAAAGAGATTCTCCGCTCTACCGAAACGCAGTCGGTAATCATATTTACACGCACCAAACACGGTGCCGAACAACTGGCCGGACAACTTTCAAGAGCGGGTTATAAGGTTGCATCTTTGCAGGGCGATATGGACCAGTGGCGGCGGCAAGCAGCCATAGATGGATTCCGGGACGGTTCGCTGAAAATACTGGTAGCTACGGACATCGCCGCTCGCGGTCTGGATATCCTGAGCATATCGCATGTCATTAACTATGACATGCCGGATACCACGGACGCCTACACACACCGCATCGGGCGCACCGGCCGGGTTAATAATACCGGAGAGGCATTCACACTGGTGACCGGAGAAGACCAGCCCATGATCAAAGCCCTGGAAAGGATCTTTAAAAAGCCCATCGAGACCCGACAACTTCCTGGATTTGATTATTCTGCCAAGGCCTCCGGGCCGGACTATGGCCGCTCATCTCGCTTCGGCAGTAAACCGCATTCGAATTCCGCGCATCAGGGCCGACCCATGCACCGCAGGCGGCCTTTGCGGCGAGAAAAAGCAGGTTCGGATAACCGCAACCGGGGATGAAGGCCCGCCGGCTGATAAGTATTGTCAATCGACCTCTCAACTGTTATCCTGTGCAGCCTCGTCCATCTGCCCATCCGGAGCGGCAAAGGATATGGCGGGATAAGAGCAATTAGAAGTTCTCCCCCACCTATTCCCCCAGATAGGGCGGGTACTCCTGCTCGTTCGGAATCCATTTACTGCCCCAGACAAGGTGCGCGCAAAGCCACCCTGACAATGTACCCAGTATCAAGGTAGTCAAGGTCACTGGAAGGGACGGTCTGAGGCAGTTCCAGGCAATCAAACCGCCATACCAGATTCCCAGAATAGCCAGAAACCACGGCATATTGGGATAAACCCAGTCTCGCATGATAAAGGTATAAGGACGGCGCTGCGCCGGGTCCTTGATCCAGAACTGCGTGTGAAACCAGAACCAGGCATACAGGTCGAAGTACGTTCTCACTACCCGGCTATCATGGTCGCGGCGTACCTGGGACTTATAATCCTGCACTGATTTCAGTTCATTCATTTATAATTCATCCGATTATAAGCTTCTCACAGGATGGGTTTGCGAGTTTTTCGGCCTTGCATGGTTAGAAGTCCAGTATAGTTTCAACCCGGATGACTGTCAATGCCACAAAAATACCGGTACCGGCCCCACTGTTCATCGCGGGTCCTCTTCCCTGTGGAATTCTGTCACTTTCCTGTCAAAATGAAAACTTGCCGCTTAACACCTTAAATATATTAATTTGGATATTGACATTATTAATTATTGATGTATAATATAATTAAATAAATTGATTTTCATATTAATTTTATCAATTTAAGCAAACTAACGTACAAGGAGGTGGTAACTATGGCCAGGGACTGGATGGAACTGACGAAACTTACTGGAGGCGCACCTGTCGTGGTAGAGCGGGTAAGGTTGATGAACGAAGGCATTCGCATAGAGGGCGAATTCGATTTACCGCCGCTGGCCCGGTTGCCCGCGGAAGACCAGGTCTTTATCATGGCCTTCGTAAAATCGGACGGTTCTATAAAAGAGCTGGAGCGGATTTTCGGTATAAGTTATCCAACGGTGAAAAGCCGCCTGGCCCGTATAGCCAGTCAATTCGAGTTTGTGGAATCAACACGGGTTTCTCACAAAGAAGAGACATTACTACAACTGGAACGCGGTGAAATAACGGCCGAAGAGGCCATAAGGAGGTTATCCAGATGAGCCTGCCGCCCTGTCTAATGAGACTGAAAATCGTTGACAACAGGACTAATATCAATCTCTGGCTGCCACTATTCATTGCCTGGTTCTTCCTGGCATTGCTGGCGATATCCCTGGCCCCATTGATCCTGATCCTGGTGCTGGTCCTCTGGCCCATAGGCTGGGGCAAATTCATATATAGACTGGGACTGACTTTTTACCAGGCGCTGTGCGCGTTAAAGCAGACAGAAGTCGACGTTAGAAAACAGAATGAGACTGTCTTGATATATTTTAAATAATAAGGAGATTTAAAATGGACAATAATCAGAGAAAAATTCTGGAGATGCTGGCCGATAAGAAAATCAGTGTAGAGGAGGCGGAACGCCTGATGAAGGTGGTACGGACAGGAGAAGAGACCGGAGAGACCGCGGCTCCTTGCGCAGAATCGACCGGGATCATTAAAGGCCTGCCCAAATACCTGAGGGTAGTGGTCAGACCCGGAGAAAATGCGTCCCCAAAAGAAGCGGAGACTGTCAACATCCGGGTGCCGATTGCACTGGTGCGGGCGGGTATGAAGCTGACCGCCGTGATTCCGCCAATCGCTTACAGCCGGATGGACTCAGCTTTGAAAGAAAAAGGCATTGATTTCGATTTGAAGAACATCAAGCCGGAGGATATCGAGGAACTGGTCCAGGCCCTGGGCGATATGGAAATAGACATTCAGGACGGCAAACAAACGGTAAAGGTATATGCGGAATAAGAAAAAATCCCGGAAGCTGCCGGAGATGATCTTGAAACCATAATATCCGTGAAGCACAGCAGTATAACCATATACTACTGTGCTTCGTTTTACAAGCTGAGTAATTAGAGAATACCCCCAACGGAATTCGAATCCGTGTTGACGGCTTGAAGGGCCGCTGTCCTAGGCCACTAGACGATGGGGGCATGCCACTAACAGTATATCAAAGTTGTCTGTCTTCGACAACCTCGCCTCGCCTTATCTCGTGTGTTATCTCGCATGCATGGCAAACCAGGGAGATTTGCATATAAACCAAATAGGCCTGGCATGTTCACCGGGTTTTCTAATGACTCAGGTAAAAAAGAACCAGGCCAACCACAATAGCATTCAAGGATCACCGGAATATTATCTCGTATGCAATTGCCTCATATATGGTTCTTATGGGGGTTCACATCAGGCAGAAAGAAGAGTAATATTAAGTAACACATATATTGTTGCTATAAACAGGTTGTCATGCTGGAACCGGAACTCAGTGAAGGCGAAGCATCAGGGTGGGGCTGAATTAATCAGGCATTTATTTTTTGAATTACACATAGTTTATCCAGCGCGTACCGGACCAGAGCATTACATGAATAGCACGAAGTTTGGTGTCTATCGAACGAACTAGCCTGCAGGCCAGGAAGGAGTTATGTCATGGAAAAAATATTTGAATTTGAGCAACTATCCAGGAGGCAATACGAGATTGTCACTGAGCGGGATATAAAAGTCCCTATGAGTGACGGAATAAAGGTAAACGTAAATGTCTTCCGCCCGGATTCATCGGAGAAATTCCCCGCATTAGTGGGGTTAGCCCCTTTTCCTCTGGATTTTCAGGATGACTATACCTGGCCTTCTGCCGCCAGGTCTTCAAGGGTTCGGGGTGTTCCAAGCGTAAACATTGAGTCCATTCCCAGAGATTTTTTTGTACGCCGTGGCTATGTAAAGGTAGTCGGCGCTTCCCGCGGCAGCGGTCTGTCCGAAGGTGTATATCAGTACTGCTGTCCCAGAGAAGTCCAGGACAATTATGATTTAATCGAATGGGCAGCGGAACAACCCTGGTGTGATGGTAATGTAGCATTGGCCGGCATTGCTTATTATGCGGCCTTTGACCCCCTGGTTGCGGCCTTGCAGCCACCCCATCTTAAAGCCATGGCCGCTATGTTCAGTTTCTGGGATGATTACCGCCACTCCTGGTGGCAGGGGGGTATACTGGCAAATGGTTTCTTGAAGTGGGTTAACAGTCTGGCCAATAATGACATTCATACTGATCGAAGCGTGCTATTGGATGAATTAGGAGAAAAGGGATTCAAAGAGGCCTTAGAGCAAGCGCTGCAGAATAGAGATATAAATGCTGACCCCGGCCTGGTGGAAATCCTTAAGAATCCATTCACCCTGAGCCATGCCTCGGTTATAGATATATTGCTGCATCCTGTTATGTGCCGTTATTGGGAAGACCGTGGAGCCCAAATAGATTTTGAAAAAATTAAAATACCCTCTTACTTTGGAGTTGTTTCCCATAGACCGGGTCCCATGCATTTCTGGTCCAGGCTACAAGCGCCCAAGAAGATGGTTTATGTCCCGCCCGCCTATGTAGACCGTCCTTTCTTCCAATTCTCCTGGGAGTTGTTACGCTGGTTCGATTACTGGCTAAAAGGGATCGATAATGGGGTTATGAAGGACCCGGCAGTCAGGATATTCGTCCCGGGTAAAAATGAATGGCTTGAAGCTGATGATTTTCCTGTTCCTGGAACTAAATACATTCCGTTTAACCTTCACGAAAACCGAAGCCTTTGTGAGATAGAACCCTGGCCGGAGGCCGAGTCCGCATCGTATGATGATAGTCCGGAAACGCGTGGCTCCATAAAGTATTATTCTCCCCCTATGGTGGAAAACACAGAGGTGATAGGCCTGGCAGCATTAAAACTGTATGCTTCCTGCCGCGGAACCGATATGAACATCTTTGCCAGCTTATATG
>JAQULX010000292.1 GCA_028718465.1 Dehalococcoidales bacterium
CACTCCCTTTCCTGTATATTTGACCACTATACCTTTTATGGTTAGAATGAAATTGCTCTTTTTTGATACAACTTGAGAGGAATCACCTGTGCGGCAGGTATTGAAAAACACAATCCTGGAAGTTATCAGGGCGATTGCGCCTTTAGTCCTGGTGGTCATCATCCTGCAATTTACTCTGGTCCATGCATCTGCCGGTATCTTTGCCCGATTCCTGATCGGGTCTATCCTGGTTACCGCGGGGATGATACTCTTCTTGCTGGGCATCGAGGTCGGCATACTGCCGGCGGGCAAGACCGTTGGATCCGGCCTTATGGAGAAACGTTCCGTGTGGCTAATCGTTGCCATCGCCTTTCTGATCGGTTTTTCTACCACTATCGCCGAACCGGATGTCCTGGTCCTCTCCAAACAGGCCGAGGCGATCACCGGCGGCGCCATCCATGCCAATACCCTTGTCTATATTATAGGCATCGGCCTGGCTTTCTTTACGGCCATGGCCATGCTGCGGATTGTCCTGGGATTCCGCATGACCTATCTCCTGGCTGCCAGCTATATCATAGTGATAATCCTGTCCTTTTTTACCCCGCCTGATTTCGTCTCCCTGGCATTCGATTCTGGCAGCGCCACCACCGGAGCCTTGACCGCTCCCATAGTGATCGCCCTGGGTATCGGCCTGAGTTCCGTCCTTTCAGGAAGATCGGCAATATCCGATGGGTTCGGGCTGCTGGGTATGGCTTCCATCGGCCCGATTATCGCAGTAATGATCATGGGGATAATACTGAGTTGAGCTTCATCGAGACTTTCAATATTATAATTGATACTGCAAGAAGCGTGGTAGAAGCCGTGTTCCCTCTTCTAACCATTCTGGCGCTGTTCCACATCCTTTTCCTGAAGCTGCCGGTCAGCTATATCATTAATCTCCTGAAGGGGACCGGGATCGCTACAGCCGGTCTGTTTCTGTTTCTGCTGGGAGTACAAATAGGGTTTCTGCCCTATGGACAGGCCATCGGAGAAGCCCTGGGCACTTTTAGCTACAAGTGGCTGACCATACCATTTGGGCTCTTGCTCGGCTTCATCACTACCTGGAGCGAACCTGCTGTAAGGATCCTTTGCGATCAGGTCGAAGATGCCTCAGCCGGTTCCATCCGTAATAGGACCGTACTGTATGCTATCTGTACCGGGGTAGCTGTTTTTGTAGCTGTAGGCATGGCCAGGGTGGTCTATATGATACCCCTCCTGTATATTCTGATCCCCGGATATTCGCTGGCTATCCTGATGCTCTGGTTTACTCCCAGGGATTTCCTGGGCGTTGCCTTCGATGCCGGAGGCGTTGCCACCGGCCCTATGGCCAATACCTTCCTGCTCGGACTTGGCCTGGGCCTGGCCTCGGTGAACAGCGGCCCCAACATGTTGGTCTACGGGTTAGGCCTGATAGCCTTGATCGCCCTGGCGCCGATTATCTCAGTTATGGCGCTGGGTCTGATTATACGTATCAGAATGAGTATTAGGGGGTAATATTATGAAAAATGTATCGCTTATTATTACTATCGTCAGAAGGGGCTGGGGGGACAAGGTACTGGAGGCTTCCATGAAAGCCGGAGCCGAGGGAGGTACCATATTGCTGGGACGGGGAATCGGCGTCCACGAAAAACAGAAGATAATGGGGATCCAGATCGAACCGGAAAAAGAGATCGTTCTGTCCGTCACCTACCCGGACAGAAATGATGCGATCCTCGAAAGTATTGTCGAGGAATGCGATCTGGAAAAACCCGGCGCGGGCATCGCTTTCGTCGTTCCGGTCGAGAGAGTAGTCGGGGTTTCTCATGTTGGTCATATACTCGAACAGGAATCCCGGGGCAGCGAGAATCAGTAGACTGTATTTGTCAGGTCATTAATGAGCTTGCCTCCGGCAAGCTCATGTGCGACTGTGAAAATGGCGCACCTTCATCCAGGGTGAAACAATATAAATTGAAAGGAGAACCAGGTAAATTGATAACCGGAATACTCGTCACCACCGATGGCTCTGAAATCGCAATACGTGGAGTAGAATATGCAGCCTACCTGGCGGCCAAATTACAGGCCAGGGTTACCCTGGTCCATGTAGTGGACCTGGCCTCCATTCCCTTATCAATAGCATCCGCCAGCGAAGAAGCGCGGAGTAAGTTCCGCCAGGAAATGCTGGAAGCCGGGCGCTCCATTATTCGCCTTAGCCAAAAATTCCTGATGGATGCCGATATCGTAGCCAACTACGAGGTACTGGAAGGCCGTGCCGCGGAGGTTATCTGTAAATATGCGGCGGATAATAAATTCGACCTGATTATTGTGGGAAACCGGGGAAGAGGTAAAATATCGCGAGCCATATTAGGCAGTGTTAGCGATGAAGTGACGCGCCTTGCCCCTTGTCCGGTTCTGGTAGTCCGTTAGCCGCCTGATTCAGGATACCGGCCTGACCGGGGCAGATGAAGGACAATAGTAAAGATTTACCTGTCCGGGCCGGCTCCTTTCATGACCTGCGCCAGCGAAGCCATAAAGCGGCTGCGGTTACGGCTGCGGCGAAGACAGCGATAACAATCTCTGTCTGGATAGCAGTAAGCAAACCGGACTGCAACAGGATAACGGTGTAGTTGACAACCCCGTGCAGGAATGAAGCGATCAGGTAGAACTGCCAGCCTAGCCCTCTGGCCAGACCGTAGCCGGCCAGTGCAGAGGCAGCGGTGTGAAAGGCCACGGTGAAGAACCGTTCCCAGAACCCCAGGAGGCCCAGGAAACCGAACTCCTCAACACTGCCCAGTGTCCAGCCGGAAGCAAAAATGGTATTGTGCACCCACACCGCTTCGAATACTCCAAAACCCGCCCCGGCCACCGCCCCGGCTATCAGCCCTAACCGGGGAGTAAAGCTCAGGTTGTTCCGCCACCAGTAGAAGACAACGGGGACCAGTTTAGCCCCTTCCTGGACCAGACCGCTGAGAAAAATTTGAGGTATACCGGCCAGAAGCAGCCATCTCTGGAGTGTTCCAATATCCCAAAAGTTCAGCAAGGCCTGGCCTGTCCACTGCTGAAGCGGGATCTGGATAAAGGCGATAGCCGCCCAGGTAAGAAACGCGCTGGCGATAGCTACAATCCAGAGGCCCGGGCGTCTGATTAATGGAGGCCAGTAAGGGGTCAGCCAGATAGCGCCGAAGATAATGCCGATACCGATTGCCGCCAGAATTAATATCCAGCTCAAGCCGGGAAAATAGAAGGCTGCCATAAAGAACTGTATCATTTGCTGAACCATCTTAATCGGCGCTCCTGATCATTTTTAGTACGGCACCCTGCCAGAGATGAATGAGAAAAATTTCTTCTCCCCGCGTACCCCCTGGATGAGGAGAAGGTCAGGTGAGGAGTAATATCCTTCATCTTCTCTGCGTTCATGCAGCAAACTTCGAACGGTGAAAAGGCTTGTGCCGGCTATTCAAACCATTGCCCGGCTACCAGGTGGTCCTTATCGAATACCATTCGTATGCCAACCTCGCTCTTTTCATATTGCGCTTTATAATGGACCAGGATAAGGCCGCCTTGCTCCTCTGCCCTCAGGAATTCCTTGGACTGATAAGCGCCGAGCTGGCTGTTGATCTGGGCGGCGGTCGTTTCGAAGAGCTCCGGTGTTAATGCAGCTTTGAATTCGGCATTGCCATTCTGAATATATTTATCCAGGTTGCTCTCACTCAGCCCCTGCAAAGTAGTCTCCGTCGCCGGGTCGGCATAAGCTCTAACCTCGCTTTCGTCCAGAGAGGAGCCGGACTGACAGGCAACGGTCCCGCCCAGGAGAGCCAGGACGATTGCCAGCAATGGTATCAAACCCCGTATTAATCTCATTTGTTGAAAGTCCTTTCAAAATAATTGTCAGTGATCTGCTTTTCACTTCCTGATGCTTCAATTATACCTGAACGGTCATCCTGATGCATATGATAGGATCGGGGCAGCTCTTGTTTATTTTCCTTTCTCACTGATTTTCTATATAATAGTGTAAACATTACTTAAGTATACCCGAAGTATCTCCGGTATACTCCGCTAGTATCCAAAAAATTAGATTGAGTGAGAGATTATGAATATTAAAAAGGCTTTGGCCGTTATTTGTATTGCGATTGCCTTTTGTTGCGTTTTTGGGGGTTTCCTTGCAGGATCGGTGGCAGCACAATCTGCACCCAGCTTGCAGGTCTCCGGGTATCCCGCTTCCACCGGCATCGGCCGGACCCACGATTTTACTGTTACTGCTCAAGATGTGACCGACTATACCGGCACCGTCCGCTTCACCAGCACCGATCCCGAGGCTGTGCTTCCGGAAGATTATACTTTTTCGCCCGGTGATAGCGGCTCTCACACCTTTAGCGCCGTTTTCAACACACCCGGGACCCATTCCATCACGGTTACCGATACCAGCGACAGCAGCATCACCGGGACACAGAGCGGCATCGCCGTAAAATGGGATACTTCCGTCACAATCCAATCTTCCGGGGATACTCCTGCATACGGAGACGCAGTGACCTTTACTGCAGCCGTCTCGGGCGGCGACGGTCCCACCGGGACTGTGACATTTTATGACGGCTCAAACGAACTGGGTACGGCAAACCTGGTCTCCGGTCAGGCAAGTTATGTTTCCGCCGGGAAAGAGCT
>JAQULX010000293.1 GCA_028718465.1 Dehalococcoidales bacterium
CTCCTTCTACCACCACCCCCGGCCCGATAGGAACTGAGCCTCCGGTTACAGTTCCGCCCGCGACGGTAATCGTCAATCCCGCTCCGCCCACGACCCCGGCTTACATCTGGGTCATCATCGCGATCGGTGCGGTACTGGTTATCGCCGTGATTGTCCTGATTGCCAGAACTCGCAGAGTCTAGTCTCCGGACTGGATAAAGCCAGTAAACCAGAATAAAAAGTCCCCCCGCTTCAAGCGGGGGGACTTTTTTGATGTTTCCCCCGTTGTCTATGATTAAAGTCACATAACATAAAAAAATAACTTGTCAAAACATAAGTCAAGTGTTAAAATACACAATGCGACTGTTAGGAGGCTATAATAGTTAGACTGGCATATCCACCTTCAATTCGGCCAATCGCTAAACACGCCAGAAGCCGCCTGGTAAATTTTAAGCGCAGTGATGAACCTTCCGAGAGGGCATTATTGTAAAAAATACAAAGGATGGTGCAAATGGCAACAAGACCCGAATTTGAAAAAGACGACTACTTTAAGATCGATGTTGAATGCCACCTCAGCGGAGAGGCCAACAAGAAATACTTCAACTATTTCCCCGAATACAGAAAATGGGTTTACGGCACGGCCGAAACCGCCCGCGCATTCAACGCAGTCCCTCACCATGTTACCAAAGACTGGAAAGAACCGCCGGTAACCAAAGCGGAAAAATCCGATCTGTCAGAAGAAGACCAGTTGATTGTTTACATGGACCGCTACGGTGTGGACATGGCCTGTATCCTCCCCGAAGCCATGGCGGAAACAACCGGATATTCCACCAAATGGTCTACCAACGGTCAATTGCTTCTCGCCGCCGCCAAATATCCAGACAGGTTTATCGTCCAGCCTAACGTAGGGCCCATGATTCACAGGGGAATGAAAAATGTCCTCTGGGAACTCGATTACCTGGCCCAGGAAAAGGGCTGCAAGATATTCAAGTTCTATCCCCCGGAAGATACCTATATCAATGATGAGAGGCTGTGGCCTTTCTACAAGAGATGCGAGGAACTGGGGGTTATTGTTTCCATCCATACCGGCTGGAGCTGGTGTCCCCCGGGTAAAGCCAAATACTGCCAGCCCGTACTGCTGGATGACGTGGTAAATGACTTCTACGATCTGAAAATAGTCGCTTTCCATGCCGGCTGGCCGCAGTGCCGTGAGCTGAATATGGTCGCTTTATCTCATCCCAATGTATATATAAGCTTAAGCCTGATCATGCCCTGGTACAAGGCGGCGCCACGGCGGCTGGCTGAGATCATCGGCGAGGCGATACAATTTGCCGGACCGGAAAGAATTGTATGGGGGACCGACTTCTACGGTCCCGGCGGACTGTTCAGAGAAGCGACAATAGGCCTCAGATCATTCGAGATGCCCGAAGACCTTCAGAAGGGCTACGGCTATGCTCCTGTGACAGATGAAATCAAGCGCATGATTTTCGGAGAAAATTTGGCAAGACTGCTTAATATAGATACCAAGCGTCGCATTAAAGTGTAACGTGAGTAAATAAAAGGAAAAAGGAGAGACTAGACAAATATGGCTAACGATTTCCCAATTTTATTTTCGCCTATTCAACTCGGGACACTAGAAATCAAGAACCGCATCGGTGGTTCCTGTACCACTACCGGCGGAGCCGACCAGAACGGTTTCATCCGCGAAGAGTGTATCTACTCTTATGCGGCCCGTTCCGAGGGCGGAGCCGGCTTTATCACGATTGAATGTACCTTCGCCACCGACTGGGGCGCCAAGACGACCAGTTTCGGCAACCCGCGCATCAGCGGACGCGCATACTACGAAGGTATGTCAAACCTGGCAGAAGGAATCAAGCAGTGCGGCGCCAAGGCTTTCATTCAGATCACCCCCAGCTTCGGCCGCCAGGGCTCCTCAAAGACTTCCGGTGAGATACCCGGCGCTCCTTCCGCAATCCCATCCGAGAGACCGCAGGACTTCGAGCAGAGAATCATGCCCCGCGGCTATGAGACCAAGTCCGCGACGCTTGGCGCCACCACTAAGCCCAAAGTGCTCACCATGGAAGAGATCCAGTACATGGAGAGGACCTTCCCGGATGCAGTACAGGCCGCCAGAATTGTCGGCTTCGATGCAGTCGAGTTCCATAGCCCTCACGGCTATTTGATCCATCAGTTCCTGTCACCTCGCTCAAATCAGCGTACCGATGAATACGGCGGCTCACTGGAGAACCGGTTCCGCTTTCTGAAGAACCTGCTGGTTGCCACCAGGAAGAGGGTCGGTCCGGACTTCCCGCTCGGCATCCGCCTCAGCGGCGACGAGCATATGCCCGGCGCTATCCATGAAGAAGAGCTCATCCAGGTCGCCAAATGGTGCGAAGAGCTCGGCGCTACCTATATTCACCTTTCCGATGGTTCCTATGAAGCCAGGAGTTCTTTCTTCCCGCAGGACGGCTTCTGCTTTATCGAGCATGCCAAGCATTTCAAGCCCGAACTGAAGATCCCCTTGATTGTACCCGGCCAGCATGATCCCTACATGGCTGAGGAAATTCTTCGCAACGGCTGGGCCGACATGATCACCATGGGCCGCCAGCTTGTGGCTGACCAGAGATGGCCGCGCAAGGTCCAGGAAGGCCGGATCGATGAGATCACCCGCTGTCTGCGCTGCAATGTTTGTCTCGCCCGGTTTAACCGCGGTGTGGCTATCCGCTGCGCCGTCAACCCCAATATCGGCCGCGAGAAATATGATCCGAAATATACCAGCGCCAACAACGCCCAGGTGCTTCGCCCGCTGCCTCCTTCCTTCCAGCCGCCCTGCGAGCATGAATGCCCCGCTCATCTTGACATCAACCGCTACATGCTGCAGGCCAGCCGCGGATATTTCGAGGATGCTTACCGCAGTCTGAAGACCCAGTTAGCCTTCCCGGGCGTTATCGGCCGGGTTTGTCCCCATCCCTGCGAGAGCGAGTGCAACCGTGGCAAGTTCGAGCAAAACCAGGAAAAGGCCATCGGCATCAATAATACCAAGCGCTTCATCGCCGACTGGGTGATGGAGAAAGGCCTGCCGGAATACCTGAAGAAACAGGCGCTTCCGGAGAATATCCCGGTTACCAAAAAAGATAAAGTCGCCGTAGTCGGCGCCGGACCGGCCGGCCTCAGCGCCGCCTACTTCCTGGCCAAGAAAGGCTATGGCGTTACCGTATTCGAAGCTCTGCCTGTTGCCGGCGGCATGATGTCAGTCGGCGTTCCCGAGCATCGCCTCCCCAAGAAGGTAGTCAACTGGGAAATCGATAACATCAAGAAGATGGGCGTCACCATCAAGACCAACAGCCCGGTGACCGACGTCGAAGCCCTGAAGAAAGAAGGCTACAAGGCCGTCTTCCTGGCTACCGGCCTGCAGAACAGCATGAAGCTCAATGTCCCCGGAGAGGATGCCAAAGGCGTTGTCCAGGCATTGTCCTTCCTGAAAGATGTCAACCTGGGCAAGAAAGTAACCGTCGGCAAGAACGTTGTGGTAGTCGGCGGCGGCAGCGTGGCCATGGATGTCGCTCTGGTTGCCAAGAAATTAGGCGCCGAGAAAGTCACGGTTACCTGTCTGGAGTGCAGCCATGAAGAAATGCCGGCCCAGAAAGACGAAGTCGCTCTGGCAGAAGATGAGGGCATTGCCATCGACATGAGCTGGGGACCCAAAGAGATTATTGCCAAGGGCGGGAAAGTCGCCGGTGTAGAGTTGAAACGCTGCACCACCTGCTATGACAAGAGCGGCAAATTTGCTCCCAAATACAATGAGAGCGAGACCAAGAAGATCGAGGCCGACCAGGTTATCACGGCTATCGGCCAGGCTTCCGACCTCAACTTTGCGACCAACGGCAGCAAGCTCAAGACCACCAAGAGGGGCACTTTCGAAGTAGATCCCAGAGGCTTCGCAACCAACGTCGCCGGTATTTTCGCCGGTGGCGACATCCTGGGCGCCGGTCTCATGATTAAAGCCATGGCCGACGGCAGAGGCGCTGCGACCGCTATCGATTGCTATCTCCAGGGAGTCGATCTGCCTCCTGCTCCGGAGCAGGCCACCATTTCAGATATCAATGAACCTGCTTTCGCCTTCCATCTGAGAGAGGAGCCGAAAGAGGACCGCTGCGGAATTGTGGCTATACCTGTCA
This sequence comes from Dehalococcoidales bacterium, assembly GCA_028718465.1. Next base: position 4,158 of record JAQULX010000293.1, read on the forward strand.
AGGACCGCAAAGCCGGTAAGGAAATCAATCTCGGATTCGCCGATAAAGAAACCTGCGTCAAAGAAGCCCGACGCTGTCTTACCTGCCGCTGCACTGCCATAAGATACTAAAATAGAGAAAACGATAGCTGCCGGGATAGCCGGCAGCTATCGTTCAGTTCAAGCCAATACAGGGGCGGGTCTCAGACCCGCCTCTGGCAGGTAAAAAGTGATATCGGTCTATAAGACGATTATCACTCTGTGGAGAAAGGGAAATCCCTTCCGGTTTCTCTTCAGGAAAGGGAAAAGTTCAATAGTAGGAGATAGATCAATGAGTTGGGAAGAGGAGTTTAAAAAGAAAATAGTCACCCCCGAGGAAGCCATCAGCCATGTCAAAAACGGGGACAGGGTCTGCTTTGTCCAGGGGAATGAACCGCAAGCCCTGGGACTGGCCCTGGCTGCCCGCTTCGGCGAGCTGGAGAATGTAACCATTTCCGTACGTACACCAGG
>JAQULX010000294.1 GCA_028718465.1 Dehalococcoidales bacterium
TGTTACCGCGTTCAATGATCGTGCCTTTCATCTATTCGCCTGCCTCCGATAACATTTTTTGAATGATAATATCTAAAGCTTTGGTATCTCGTTTTATCGTTTCAGCTTCATCTATGGTGATCGTGCCATTTTCTACCAATCTATCAATATACATTCTGGTAATTTCCCTGTTAATAATTTTTTGCCCGTATCCTTTTTTAGTGTCTCTTAATTTACGGTAAGCATCTAATAGAGGGTTTTTACCCTCTATGGCGGCTATAATATCACTCTCATAGAGTTCTTGCATTTTGTCATTGCGTAATGCTCTATCTATTTCCGATGTATCAAATTCATCTTCATCTTTATTTGAGATATCGTGCATAATCTCATGGATCGCATACCAATGAGATATGCGGTAAAGATGCCCTATTTCATCATCATCAAGGCTCTTTATGGTCCGGAATAAACGTGCTATCCATTGGGCTTCTTTTACTGATAAATGCCTCCCTTCTCCGCTTAGTTTTTGCAGATTTATTGTCCAATTTTGCTTATCTAACCAAGATTGAACAGCCAGGATGTAAGGAATGGCATCTGGGGAGATATCTCTGCAATATTGGCGCAATAGGCCTAAATGCCAGGCTTTATTATCATAGTTACGTGCTTTAGATATTAACTTCTCCAATGTTTCAATCGCTGGTAATGGAGCGTCTTTTCCGTATTGATTTTTAAAGATATTTATTAAATTCCTTGCAAGCGCTGTGCGTGGTATTCTAGGGACATTCAAAGATTCGGCTATTATTAGCTGCCTCATTGAAGGCGATATATATGCTCTATCCTTCTTTTCTTGGTCACATTTTTCGATTTTCATGCCGTTATGCTTATTCCGCCCCCTTTTAGTCTCTCGTTATGCCTTGCCAATCTAATCTTTATGCCCCTATACTTTAATCGTAATAATAACACCAACAAAGGATATTTGCAATAGGTAACAATAAGTAACATTTAGAGGTTAGCAATATGGAAGCAAAAGTTTATACAATCCTAGAATTTTCGAAAGCTATGAAAGTATCTCAGTCCAAGGTGTATCTTATGGCCAGGACCGGGGAAATAAAATCGATCAAACTCGGCGACCGCGTTCTAATCCCTGCCTGGGTTGTGGATGAATTAGTCGGGAAAATTGGTGCCGGGAGTACAGGCTAAAAAGTACGAAAGCCGCTGTTGACAGCAGCGGCCGGGGGGATCGCCATAGATGGGGACATCATCTACAGCTAACAGTAGTTTATATCAACTAAACGAATTTTACAATAATAAGAGCTTGAGCGGACGGCCAGGGATGACCAGCCGTGAGCGCGCGACGAGGGAGGATGCGGATCCAGTTCATCTCGGGTCCGTGTCCTCACCCCCCGATCCCTCAGAGCGCCCAAACAGAATCCATAACTCGTCTTATCTTGAATTAGTAGACAAAATCGATTTAGCCTCAGAAAATTATCAATATGTAAACTATAACGATATCCTGAACAATCCCGAAATCTCTCATTATCTATCTAACACATGTGACTTGGGCAAGGGATATGTTATTTCTGGAGAGTGCGAGGACGGTCACAGATATGCCAAAGAGATAGTTTGCGGTAAAGAGTGGTGCCGGATTTGCGGCCAGGATGATAGCTCAGCCCATAACCGGCGTTTCGTCCGATGGCTACCAAAGATTCAACAATTCCCGACCATGGGATACTTCGTATTTACTATTCCGGAGAACATCCGAGATAGATTCCGGACAAAAAATAAGCTCAATGAACTACGTAGCAATGTCCATCGAATACTAAAATCACGTGGCTTTACAGGCGGACTAAGCCGTTATCATTGGTTTGGTGATCGATCAACTAAATATCATCCTCATTTGAATGTCCTGGTAGAGGGCGGACATATCCCGGGTGAATTAATCGAATCTATAAAAAGTGAATATGCCGGGTTATTGGGTGTTGACGTGGTATCTGTTAATTATCATTATCGTCCTTCTCCCGGAAAAATGCTGCACTCTTTGAAGTATGTCACGCGTGCGACGTTTTTAGAGGCATCATGGGACTTTGAACTGGCACTAGAGTTACGCGGTTTTCGCAATATGGTCCCCTGGGGAGATCTCAGAGGGAAACAGACTTCCGATAATGCAGCTTGGACTATGGACAAGGTAAAGACCAGGCAAAAGAAGTTGATCGAGGGCATGAACATCGAGGCAATTCAAAAAATCGGTGAAGGTGTATGTCCAGTATGCGGTAAATACCTTGAATGGAATAAAGATGCTATCCCGGTCCAGCTTCTCAAAGAAGTCAACAAGGTATCTTATGGTGCCGGTTATTGGCGTCTGGATGATATCCCGCAACGTTATAGAGAAGTTCCGGACCATATTCCAAAGTTTAATAGAGCGGTGAAGATAAGGCCGCCTAAATAAAAAATAAAGGGGTGTAAACAATGGTAATGAACAGTGGTATCAATGGGGTCAAGGGTGTTAAATCTGTCCTGGGCAGTGACAAAATGGACTTTTATCCTGATTTAGAGCGCGTGGACAAAGCCAATTTAACCTGCCATAACTTTATTTTGCAAGACGCTAAACTGGTCAGTGATTGGGATTCGGCATTCGGAACTTCTAGTTTTTATCTGGTCAAGGTCAAATTGATTGTTTCTGATACGGAGAATTTAGAATGCACTACTATTCTTAGCGGTCAAGCTGTCATGAAGCAAATACGCAAACTGTTAGAGGCGCGTAAGTTACCGGTTGCCGGTACCTTGGGTATCCGTAAATCCGAGAATGGACGCGAATACTTTGTTCTGGATGATCCACACTAAAAGCATGGACCGGGGGCCGGGGATGATCCGGCTCCCGGGTGAATAATTTCCTGGGAAATGATGTTAATGACAGATAAAGCCAGCGAAAAGCTGGTTATAACAGAAAAAGAGGCCAATCTTATCAGGTTCATTCGGGAAGAAGTCCGACATGGCAGGTTAGAGATTATCGCTCGCCATGGGCAACCTGTACGTGTGTTGAGAGCTATAGCAGGGAGAGATTTATGAATAAGATCAGGTCAGTATTCTTTATCGTTGTCGGGGTTATCGTATGCTATGTTTTTCTCATTGTCTGTCATCCGGTGATCAGGGAAGCGGTAGATACTTCAGCCGCGACAATCCAGACGAACGCAGATTATAGTACAACCAAGTATCCCGGCGCTATAGAGGGACTTCAGGCTGCACCCTGGGTGATATTTTTCGTTCCTGCCGGCGTCGGCGGCGTTGCTCTGGTATTGGTTTTAAAACGGAGGAATAAGGAATGAAGGGTATCGCTCCAGGTATCCAGGGACCTATCCGGCTTAGGATAATCAAATATCATAGGCTTTACCAGTTTATTCTTGCTTTCGACGCTTATTTGGCAGGCCGCTGTGCCGCTAAGGTTGTCAAGGCGAGAGCGCGCAAAATGCTTGAAATTGGGTTACCTGATGAAATAGGGAGGGGTGTATGACACTGAAAGGTAAACGTAAAGCTTTTAATACCGATCCGATAAAACAGATGAACTCAATAATCGCGGCCTATGGCGGTGTGCTACCAGTTACACCTTTACCACGGCGTTTTCCTGGAGCTGCATGGAAAGATGAGAACAACATCTATCATATTATCCGACTTTATAAAGGGGAACTGCGACACTACACAGCTATGAGTATACGGCACAACATACCGGTATTTAATGATGCTCTGGCTGCCTCCAGTGATCTAGCAGAGCGTTATCATCGTGCGGTGTCGATTCCTGCTATCGATAAAGCTCTGGATGGACCTATATCCGTTCCAGCACTGGTAGAGTCTCAGCAAGCTATTATTTACTGGATCAGAGAAACACGAGAAGGCAAGGTATGGCGATATTTGGTAGTAACACCTAATGGCCTTCGGGGTGGGACAACTACGAGTAAACCGACTCCAACTAAAGGGTATCAAGGGGCATATTTATATGTTGACGATGAGATATCCTGTTTAAACCTGCTGCGGAAGGCTTTTAAACTGCAAGTGAATATTTTCGATCTGCACAACGCTATTAAAAGTAATGGCTAATTTGTTAAAAGTATTGGGAGTTTAAGCTGAAGTGATTAATAGTAATAGTCATTTCACATTTGTATTGGAAGTTTAGCGGTGAATGTCATGTTATTAGAAGTTATTGTTTTGGAGATTCTATTTTGCTGGCCTTCTTTGCCGGTAAGTTTTGTGATGGAGTGGGTAAAATGAAAAAACAATGGAAGTCTAAGCTTTGTACTAAGCGTGGTCGGTATGGATCGTCAAAACTGAAAGCGTTTACCGTTTTGGCAAATCTTCTACCAAAGCGGTATATCACTACCAGACAACTCTGCCTTTCGACTGGGATAGACTATTACAGCCTTGCCAGGGCTTTACCTAGATGGATCAGGTATGAATATGTTAGCAGGCAACCAACTGCTATCATCGGTGAAGGTGACTTTCAATACCGGTTATTACCTCATGGGAGATCATGGCTTAATCTAGCTGTTGATAACCTGCCAAATACGCCTATGTTCCTGAATGAGCTTAAGACATGGCAAAATGAAATAATGCCATCTGATAGGTTCAGCGAATTTATGACTTTGCCTTTCAATGTCTTTGTTACCAGGCTTCATGA
>JAQULX010000295.1 GCA_028718465.1 Dehalococcoidales bacterium
AAATCTTTATGTCATCTACCTGGTAAAACAGACCAAATGGATGCCGTTGATGATAATGGCGGCATCCATCGTGAGCATCGGGTTGAACTTTATTCTGATTCCACGGGTAGGCATTGTCGGAGCCGCCATCTCCAACATCTCTGCCTATTTCGTGCTGGCAGCTATAGTGACTGTATGGGCCAACAAGGCGCTTAGCTACAACCTGGACTACAAGTATCTTGGCAAAGTCCTGGCAGCGACGGCAGTAATGGGTCTGAGTTTGAGCTTTATGAATATCGACGGCATTCTTGATATCGCTGTGGCGGTGATACTGGCGACAGCAATTATCTGGACCATGTTGCTCGTGTTAAAATCCTTTTCCCGGCACGAAGAAGCCCTCATCAAAAAGACCTTCGGCAGCTTTATTCCCTGGCTGCGTTAAACAGGTTACTCCAGCCGGCGCCGGGCCGGTTTGACGTTCTTCCAGCCCATTACGAGATGACGGGTACCCCGGAATGATCCTGCGGAGCAGTCCGGAGTCCGGCCTTTTCAGCTAAGGTCAGCTAATGCTAACCCGGGATGCTGGACTGGTTCATAAATTTCCTCAAGAGGTATATAATCATTACAGATTCTCAAGTTGTTCAATCCCGTGTAATGCAATCGATTTCAGATTGTTTTATATAAGTCGCCTGAAATATATGCCAGTCTGTCATGCTGGGGTCTGAAATGTTACCTTAACTTCGCCGCCGCGAACACCGGATAGCGCTGCCCCTGGGTTCCGGAAGCATCCGGAGGCAAAATGGCTGAACATTAGGAACTCGATTTTTAAATAGATATGGAGAGCCGCGATGTCTAAAAATAAAAACGGGATTCAAGTTATAAAAACCGGGGCCTGGTCGCCCGGTCCGGGCTGCCACGGCGGATGCGGGGTCAAGCTCTTTATAAAAGACGGTAAAGTATTGAAGGTTGAAGGAGATGAGGACCACCCCTATTTACAGGGGCGGCTCTGTCCCCGCGCCCTGGCCCTCACCCAGTATATGTACCATCCCGACCGCCTCCGATATCCCCTCAAGCGCTCCGGCGAGAGAGGGTCCGGCCGGTGGCAGCGGATTTCCTGGGAAGAAGCCCTGGGTACCTGTGAGGCCCGCCTGCGGGAGATAAAAGAAAAATACGGCGCCGAATCGATGGTATTCGGACAGGGAACGGGAAGGGACTCCGGCGGTCCCATTCTGTTCCTGGCTTATGCCTACGGCAGCCCCAACTGGACGCTGTTCGGGCTTTCCGGGATCGCCTGTTTTACTCCCCGACTGGCTGCCATGCACACCGTGGAAGGAGATGCTACTTTCCCGGATGCGGCCCAGTTCTTTCCCCGGCGGTATGATGATCCGGAATGGAAAGCCCCTGAAGTGCTTATCTCGTGGGCTAAAAATGTGGCCGGCAGCCAGTGTACCGACCACTATTTCAGCGGACACTGGGTGATAGACATGATGAAGCGGGGGTCCAAACTGATAGTTATCGACCCGTTATGCACCTGGGAAGCTTCCCGGGCTGAATTGTGGCTTCAGCTCCGGCCGGGCACCGACGGCGCGCTGGCCCTGGGTCTGCTCAATGTTATTATCAATGAGGACCTGTATGACAGGGAGTTCGTAGATAAATGGGTCCACGGGTTCGATAAACTCAAGGAAAGAGTCCGGGACTATCCTCCGGATAAGGTGGAGGAGATCACCTGGGTTCCCGCGGAGAAGATAATCCAGGCTGCCCGCCTTTATGCCGAGGCCAAACCGGCGGCAATACACTTCGGGCAGCCTCTGGATAGCAATGCTGAGGGTACCAGCACAATCCATGCCCTGAACTGCCTCTGGGCGATCACCGGCAACCTGGATGTGCCCGGCGGCAATGTTATCACGCGCCCGCCTTACGGTGTCACCATTTACCCTTATTCCACTCAGGAGGTTATCCAGCTTTACGGAGAGGAGTTCGTCGCTAATCTGAGTAAGAAAAGGATCGGCGCTGACCGCTATCCTCTGGTGAAAAACTTTCGCTCCTGGGCCTTGTCGGACATGGTGCTGGAACAGATGGAGACAGGGAAACCTTATCCGATTAAAGGACTGTGGTGTCAGACCAATAACTTTATGGCCAATACTGCCCAGGACCCCAGGAGACACTACGAGGCTGTTCGCAGATTGGATTTCAACGTGGTGGTGGATACCTTTATGACGCCCACCGCCCAGGCCATCGCGGATATCGTCCTGCCCGCCGGCGCTTTCCCGGAAAAAGACTCCGTATTCTCTACTGGTATACCGCTCAACGCCATTCAGAAGGTGGTCACGGTGGATGAGTGCCGGTCGGACTGGGAAATCAATTTCGAGCTGGCCAGGCGTCTCAATCCTGAAGCAGTCCCCTGGAAGAACGTCCGGGAACTGCTCTCGCACCGGATCAAGCCCTGCGGCCTGACTTTTGAGGAGTTATGTAAAATACCCTGGAATTTGGCTCCCAAAGGCCATCCATCCGGGACCGTCCCCTACCACAGGTATGAAAAAGGCCTGCTGAGGCCCGACGGCAAGCCCGGGTTCCGGACTCCTACCGGCAAAATCGAACTGTATTCCACTACCTTTGAAAGCTACGGCTTGGACCCTCTCCCCCATCATAAGGAACCCGTGGAGAGCCCGGTAAGCACTCCTGAAATCTGGCAGAAGTTCCCCCTGATACTTATCACCGGCCGGCGCAGCGGCGTCTTTTTCCACAGCGAACACCGCCAGATTCCCTGGCTGAGGGAAATCAACCCTGATCCGACGGTTGAAATACATCCGGATACCGCTAAAGAGCTCGGTATTCAAAACGGCGAATGGGTCTGGATTGAAGGCGTCAGAGGCAGGATGAAGCGAAAAGCCAGATTAACTTCGATAATGCATCCCCGGATGGTCCAGGCGCTTCACGGATGGTGGCTTCCGGAAGCCGAGGGGAAGGCCCCGGATTTCTACGGGATCTGGGACTTGAATGTAAATCAACTGATACCCATGGGATGCCAGAGTTCCAGCGGTTTCGGCGGCGCCCCCACCAAGACCATGCTGTGTATGGTGTATAAGGTGAGAGAAGGAGAGTGAATCCTGATTATGGAGCAGCACATGAATAATAACAGCAATGTTATTGCAGATACCCGGTCTGGAAAGGTCCGGGGTATTCAGGAAGACGGACTCTGCATTTTTAAAGGAGTGCCTTACGCCGCGCCGCCGGTAGGCCGGTTAAGATGGATGCCGCCTCATCCGGTCGATCCGTGGAGCGGAGTGCGCCCGGCACTGGAATTTGGGCCTGTTCCTCCCCAAAATCCCGTCTCAAATAATACCGGCTCAGGCGGAGTCCGGACTGAGCCCCAGAGCGAGGACTGCCTGTATTTGAATATTTGGAGCCCGAGAGTTGATGCTGAAAAAAGACCGGTATTACTCTGGCTTCATGGCGGTGCTTTTTGCCTGGGATCAGGCTCGAACCCCAGGCATGATGGAAGCAAACTGGCCAGGCGCGGCAACGTAGTTGTAGTCACCATCAACTACCGTCTGGGCGCTCTGGGATTCCTGAACCTGAACGAGCTTACTGGAGGGAAAATCCCGTCTACCGGTAATGAGGGGCTATTGGACCAGGCCGCTGCTCTGCGCTGGGTACAGGACAACATCGCCGGATTTGGCGGCGATCCCGGGAACATCACTGTTTTTGGCGAGTCCGCTGGCGGCATGAGCATCTCATGTTTAATGGCTTCGCCGCTGACGCCGGGTCTCTTTCAAAAGGCGGTATTGCAGAGCGGTGTCGGCAACATGGCGATTTCCCTCAATGATGCGGTCTACAATGCCCGGCAGTTTTTGGCCGTGCTGGATGTAAAGCCGGACGATATTGATTCTTTAAGGTCGCTTTCAGTCGCCCGGCTGCTGGCGGCTCAAAAGAAAGTCCTGGCCATAACACAGGAGCCCAAAACCGGACCCGGCCTCACCGCTACCGTGCCGGTTATAGACGGAAAAGTGATTCCCGAACCACCCCTGGAGACCGTTAAAAAAGGCCGGGCTGCTTCCATAGCTATGCTGATAGGCACCAACCTGGAAGAAACCAAATTTTTTAATACCATCAGTCCGAACCTGTCGCCAAAGGATGATAGCTGGCTGATTGAGCAATTAAAGGGATTTTTACCTCTGGATTACATCCCGGGTCTCATCGAGACCTACCGTCAGGCCCGCAGAAAACGTGGCGAGCCGGTAACCCCGGTAGAAATTTGGTCGGCTATCGATACCGACCATATGTTCCGCATACCGGCCTTGCAATATGTCGAAGAGCAATCGCGGCATAACCCGCAGACCTATAATTACCTTTTCACCTGGAAATCACCCATACCCTTCCTGGGCGCCTGCCATACCCTTGATGTCGGTTTAATATTCGGGAATACCCAGGAAAATCTTTACGGCTCCAGCCCGGAGGTAGAAAAACTCTCCAGGAATATGCAGGATGCCTGGACATCCTTCGCCCGTACTGGAGATCCCGGCTGCGTCTGCCTGGGCAAGTGGCCTCCCTACGGCAGTCGGCGGTTGACTATGATTCTGGGGAATGAATGCCGTATTGAGGAAGCTCCTTACGAGGAGGAGCGCCGTGCCTGGGAATCCCTGCCTGCACAATTT
>JAQULX010000296.1 GCA_028718465.1 Dehalococcoidales bacterium
GTGGAGAAATTCAGAAGAAACGGCCTGCTGTGATCGTCAGTAATAACGCCTCGAACAAATTTCTCAACAGAGTCCAGGTCGTTCCTTTGACCATCAAAACGGAGCGCCTTTATCCAAGCGAAGCACTGGTGGCTTTTGACGGTAAGGAAAGCAAAGCTATGGCTGACCAGTTGGCTACGGTTAGTAAGTCCAGGTTGTCAAGTTGTGCGGGGACCATTTCACAGGAAGATATGCATAAGGTGGAAGAGGCTATCAAGATCCAGTTGGCTCTCGACTAGAATACCGCGCAAGCCCTATCGTCCCAGGTACACAAAATACAGATCATCCTGTATAATAGGGTTGGTAAGCGCCCCTGTAGCTCAGATGGATAGAGCAGCGGTTTCCTAAACCGCGTGTCGAGAGTTCGACTCTCTCCAGGGGCACCACTTTTTGAAGCTAAAAAAGCCCCTCTGGGTTCTAAACCAATATCACTGTGAAATCTGCGGACCCTGATGCGCGGGAAATGTAGTTTCTATTTGGGACTAGTATAGGCTCATAACACGTTGCTGCGAGGCCCGGGGCCCTCTCGGGCGGCCTCCGAATCCATTTATTGGCCGGAGTAGCGTCCGTCATCCCGGGTAGTTTTCATTTTATGGATATTTCCGATATACCACCCGGTGCAGCATTCAGTCCGCGAGTCCATCTCAGGGATATACGGCTTGATATCCAATAGAGGCGTATTGTTCAGGATATCCAGATCCTCTATATCAATTATATTTCCGCGTACGGTGATCAGGCGGACAATGGATATGCCGATATGATTAGGTCTTAGAGGCGAACGCATGGCAAAGACGCCGTGCGGTTTGTTATCCATAAAAGGAATCCCGGTCAGGCCTTGCTTGTTTACCCGGTCCATATAATAAATCAGGATAAGATGGGAGAAACCGTCGATATCCTTGAGCCCTTCGGCAAATTCAGGAAAAATTTCCACGGTACCTTTGACTCCGCAGCCGGCAATGCTGCTGATAGGCGTCCCCTCGGGGCCGGTGAAGGGGGTAAGTATAACGCCAATCGGTTGAAAGACCACTTTTTCTATCATTTTATATCCCTAATTTTAACACTACCAGTCATCTATGTCATATTCCAGGACCAAAAGCCGGCGCGCCGGCTATGGCTGGCGGCATTGATGACTCTCACTCCGCCGCAGGTCCGGCTGATATACTCTTTGGCGCTGAGGGAAGAAGGAGAAAGCGACATGATCATTTCATTTCTAATGAGACATTACTCTCTGCTCCGTGGTAAAGGGAGCGGAATACTGATTAAAGATTAATGAAGGGGAAAGGGGCTGCCCCACTCTGAGATGCTTCGGAGCGCCCAGAGGGCACCCGCTATTAGTTGTTCGCGGCGGCGAAGTTAAGGAAGTCGTAGCAGGCCTCCAGCATGACAGCTTTCTGGGCACCAGCGGAAGCCGGTATGGATTTGAAAGAATGAAAAGACCCTAAGGAAAACGAAAGATTGCATCATCAACCCTGATGGGATAAGCTAGAGACATGATTCAGGTCACCACGGCGATAGCTATCGGGGAAGATGAAATACAGATCGAGTATATCCGGTCTTCGGGCCCGGGCGGGCAGAACGTAAACAAGGTGGCCACGGCGGCCCAGCTCCGCTTTGATGTGGCTAACTCTCCTTCATTGCCAGAGGATGTGAAGAACCGGCTGATAGCTCAGGCTGGAGGAAGAATAACCGGGGAAGGTGTATTGATCATCGATGCACGGCGTTTCCGAAGCCAGGAGGCCAATCGTGAGGATGCGGTCAAGCGTCTGATTGAGTTGATCCGCACTGCTACTTACAAGCCTCCAGTCCGCCGCCCCACCAAACCGACCCAGGCCTCCAAAAGACGCCGGCTGGAGAGCAAACGCCGGCGTTCAGCGACCAAGCAGATGCGGCGCACTGCTCCTGATGAGACAGAATGAGGTGGTCAGGCCACCCTGTGTGCGAGGCGCCTAAAGGTCTTCCTTGAGATGGTACGGCAGACCAGAATGTGTTGGTTGGTCCTCTTTTTAGAGAAACGTCCGTAATATCCAAGGCATTTATATTGATGCTTCATTGTTAGTATTGCCGCGGCGTTTGGGGAATCCCCAGCATTCCCCGGGCCTGGGCCGGAGTAGCTATTTCACGTCCCAGCTCTCTGGCGATGCGGGCGATTCTTTCAACCAGCTGGGCGTTGCTGCGGGCCAGTTCGCCTTTACGGTAATACAGATTGTCTTCGAATCCGACTCTGACATGGCCTCCCATCACAATTGCCATTGTAGCCAGAGGAAGCTGGTGCGGACCAACGCCGATAACACTCCACATGGACTGAGGCGGCAGACTGTCAACCATATTGACCAGGGCTCTGGGAGTGGGCGGCTCAAAGCCGGAATTAAAGATTAACTCCATCCAGTAAGGCGGGGTAATCAGTCCATTTTTTATTAATCTCTGTACGTTCCATAACATCGAAGCGTTATAGACTTCCAGTTCAGGTTTAATGCCTTTTTCAAGGGCAATTTTAGCAATCCGCTCGATGTCTTTCCAGGTAGCTAACAGGATGTCGTCCCTCTGGATGTCATGGTCCCGGCCTTTCAGGGGCGGTTCTCTTTTCTTATGCAGTGAATAGACATGAAATGGGCCCATGTTCAAAGAACACATTTCCGGATCGGCATTCAGGATATTTAAAGCTTTTTCGCGGGGATCCCAGACTGAGCCGCCGGTAGTGTTGCCGATAATGATATCCGGACATGCAGCCCTGATTCGCCGGTTGACCTCAATATATTTGGCGGTATCAGTGGTGGTTTCTGCCCCGGTTTCATCTCTGGCATGAACGTGTACTGAGGCCGCTCCGGCCTGATATGCTTCACAAGTGGAGACGGCCTGTTCTTCAGGGGTTTCCGGCAAGTTCGGATTTTTCTCTTTTCCGGCGCCTCCACCTGTAATCGCTACTGTGATAATTAAAGGAGGCATACTGGCGGTTTCAACTCTTCGGACGTACTCATAAAGGTCGGCATAATTCCATGTATGCGACATCATGATTCGTTCTCCTTTTCCAGTTCTGTTTCGGCATGACGGACGTATTAGATTATAATCCCTCTATTGTTCGTTCAATACTGATACTTCCTGAAGGCTGTTTGCTTCTGGGTGTTATTTAACATTTTTCAAATTTAATAACAGTTATTTACAACCAAATGTAAACAGATGACGGGGGCATTGGTCAGGCCGGTTTCAAGTATAATGCAAAATGGGAGGTTTTGAAGGCGATCCTGGGTCTCTGATATTGTACAGTGGTGTTGAGGGAGGTGGTATGGTGGAAATAAAATTGGCGCTTAATTTGCAGAGTGCAGCTTTCAGAGAGGGAGAGAAGATACCAGACAGGTATACTTGCAACGGTGATGACATCTCTCCGCCGCTGCGCTGGAGCAAGGCAGACGCATCGGTCAAATCCTGGTGTTTGTTTCTCGAAGACCCGGAGGCTCCTTCAGGGACTTTTACCCACTGGGGGATATTTAACATCCCACCCGATGTTATCAGTTTGCCTGAAGGCCTGCCGAATTCCGGACAGCTTCCGAACGGGGCTTTACAGGGCAAGAATGATTCGGGGCGGACCGGTTACTCCGGGCCCTGCCCTCCACCCGGCCCGGCGCATCACTACTATTTCAATCTTTATGCCCTGGACAGAATGCTGAGCCTGCCTGCCGGCGCTCCCAAAAAAGATATCTGGAATTCCATGCGAAAGCATATAATAGCGCAGGGCAGGCTGGGTGGTATTTACCAGTCCCGCCAGGCGGTTCCAGGTTGGCGAGTTTAAGTTACCTCGCCTAACCCTTTATCGATTCACAGGGCAGGGAAGGGCTTCTCCATGATCACAACCTGAATATGTTATGCTGGATTTCGCCAAGGGCAATAGAAGTAAGACTATTTCATGTCTATACCGGCGAACTCCCTTACTACGGTACGGGAGCTGGCGTCCGGCTTCTTTCCACGGGATTCTGGTAGAGAAGGAATTTAAACAGCGGGTACGTTTCGGGCGGTTCTGTCTCTGCTTTTCCACAGGAAGGCTCCGACAAGCAGTGTTAGTCCCAGTGTGGCTGCGGCCACGACATTAAAGGCAGCAACAGTAGAACCGAAGTGATCAATAAGAACTCCAAGAAGAGGAGCCAGTATGCCGCTGCCGTGCTGGGAGGCGAAATAATAAATCCCGAACAGTGTCGACTGCCTGTTTGCGCTGGCCCGGCTCATAATATAAGACTCGGTGGTTGGCATGCGGATTGAGCTAAGGGCTCCCCAGGTCAGCAGGACGATAATGAATCCGGCCCCATATGGCGCTACTGTCAGCAGAAATATCACCGGGCCGGCTGCCAGACAGGAAATCAATAGTGCCGGGATGTGTCCGATTTTGTCCGAAAGGTAACCGCCAAGGGGACTGGCCCAGATGCCGGTGGAATTCAAGATGCCGACGTATACTGCTGCCGCTGCGGCTGTGACGCCGAAACGGTCCACCACGAAAAGGGCTGTAAAACTGGATGCCGAACTGCTTAATGAGCTGATCAAGTCGGTCAAGATGAGAAACAGCACCACTTGCCGCATCCA
>JAQULX010000297.1 GCA_028718465.1 Dehalococcoidales bacterium
TATCATAGCATTTGATGGCATCCTTATATTTTTCCATCAACCCCAGGGCAATCCCCTTGTTAGTCCAGGCGTCCGCATAATCCGGCTTTACATCTATTGCCTTGTCATAGCATTTAATTGATTCCTGAACCTTCCCTAGCTCAAGCAGAGCAAGCCCTTTGTTATGCCAGGCATCGGCGTTTTTAGGTTCTATAGATATTACTTTATCATAGCATTTGATGGCGTCCTCATACTTATCCAGCTTATACAAGGTAAGACCTTTGTTATACAAAGTATTCGCAGAACTAGGCTTTATTGATATTGCCTTATCAAAACATTTTATTGCCTCTTTATATTTTCTCAGATTCCCTAGGGCAGCCCCCTTGTTAAGCCAAGCATCTACAGAATTAGGCTTTATTGATATTACTTTATCATAGCATCGGATTGCCTCCTGTATTTTCCCCAGTCTACGTAGAGCAACTCCCTTGCTAATCCAAGCATCTACAAAATTAGGCTTTATTTTCATTACCTTGTCAAAGCATTTTATTGCCTCTTCATATTTGCCCGACTCTACAAGAGCAGCCCCTTTGTTAATCCATACATACGCAGAATTAGGCTTTATAGATATTACTTTATCATAGCATCGGATTGCCTCCTGCAGTTTCCCCAGTCTATACAGGGCAAATCCCTTATTAAACCAAGCACCCGCAGAATTCGGTTTTATGTCTATTGCCTTATCAAAACAATCTATAGCCTTGACTAATTTATCCGAATATACAAGTGCGACTCCCTTGTTAATCCATGCATCTACAGAGTTAGGCTTTATATCTATTGCTTTATTATAATATTTGATTGCTTCTGCATACTTCTTTTGCTTTGTCAGGAAATCTCCCTTTTTAATCCAATTTTCAGCACTATCTGGATTTACTACCGCTGGCAGAACCAGAATCAGCATAATCAGAAGGCAAAAATAGAAATTCTGGCAAACTTTCATTTTTTTATTTTCTCCTCATGAGAATAATAAGAGGATAATCTTAATATTGTGAAATAGGAAAAAAATTAGGTAAATTCTCTTTATATAAAGTTTCATTTATCCTCTGTTGTTTTATCTTTTCAGGGTCTGTTGGCGGAAAATTGACCCATGGTGGTAAAGCTCTAATCTTTGATGTTTCAGGAAGCGATATGTATGTTTTCGGTATTATTGGTGTTAAGTATAAGTTAAGAGGAAAATAGGGAAATGAGGAGGTTGTATTTGTGGCTGCTTGTGCCTCTACAAAATTAAATGTTTCTTTAGTATTTGCATCAACTATAGGAGACCATCCAGAGGCTACTTGTTTACCCTCTGGCGAAATTTCACTCGTCCTTTTCCACGAATCCCCATCACATTGTAGTCCTTTAGGATCGACAAAATTTGCCGGATTTTGAAAGGCGTAGATATAAGAACTATATAATGATGGAATTATATCTCTGGAAAGAAATGTTCCATGTACCGGATCGTATGATCTAAAGAGGGGGCGGTAAAACTCCACATTCCCGTCGTAATATAATCCTGCGAAAAGGAAGGAATTTGCAAATGTGCCGGAAGAATTTGTCAAATTTCCGAACTCATCATATTCATAAGTATCGGTGATAGTGCCTGTTGACGGATCGAACAGTGCAAGGACTGAGCCCAGCGCGTCGGTAAGATAATGCCGGGTTCCTTCGGAAGTTTCCAGACCCAGATGCCCACCAATGCCTATCGGAGTGAGGATGTATGATGCTGTGATTGAGCCTGTTTGATCCCGCTCATTTACCGCCTGGGATAATCCGAATACTTTTTCCGGTCCCCAGTAATATTTTGTCGAACTTTCGCCCTGGACTTTTCGCGTCCGCAAACCGCTATAATCGTACTCATAATAGATCGGCACATCACCTGTCTTAGATGCAACCCTCAGCCTGCCAGCACCATCCCATGTATAACTCCATTCATCACCTCCCGGTATGCTACGCTTCGTCATGTCGCCGTTTAGATCAAACTCAAAACGCTCATTTCCTGCAGAAACAATTTCATCTTCTGCATCATAGGTACATAAAATCTCACCGGTCGAGGAAGCCTTGCGCAACCTGTTCCCCATAGGATCGTATTCATACGATGACCGCATACTGCCATTTTCATCAACCCGTATCAATTGATCAAGGACATCATACACATAATCTTCGTTAACAGGATTCGGAAAGGCTGTTCCTGAAACCATACGGTTCAATCTGCTACCATCCTTCCCGTAAGTATAATCAATCTGGAACAGCGTCTCCGAGCCTCCCTTTTCGTATTTCATTTGAAGAATCCGGTTGTCATCATCATAAGTCGGCAAAAATATTTTTCAAACAGCCTGTCAAAAAACTGGGATAGAGCATATGTAAATTATATTAACTCCTACGAGTTGGATCCTATGAAGCGCATAAGTATATACTGTATTAATTTCAAGATTATCAAGAAAATTAAAAGGACAATGGCTGCAATGAAGCAGTTTTCCGGAAGAATTTTTTTCTTTGTCCCTATAATAGATACAAGAGCAAGTACAAATAAAGAACTCTTAACATAAGGGAACAAACTCAGCAAATAAACATTAGACATTCCCTGGACAAATATCATTAAAAGGATAGCAAGCCAGGTGAGCCACGGGAAAGAACTCAAGAATTCGAAAACAATTCCTATTTGGGGCATAAAAATGATAAACACTCCTCCAAGTAAACTCGCTCCTGTAAAAATGATAGAGTTATAAAGCAAAGCTTTAAAATACATCATAATTATTGTTGTCCCCCAAAGGTACATTCAGACCAACATACAATATGAGCTGTAACCAGGAAAAGGGAAAGATCCACCCAAGTAGGACACCCTTTTCCTGCTTTGATAATGCGATATTCTTTAAGAAGACATTCTCTCACACAGTTCGCCAAGAAGTTATCTCCGAAATCTCTACATGCTACTGCTATTCCAGAAAGGAAATTTGCTCTTGTATCATCGTGTTCATCACACTTACAAGCTCTAGCATCATTGTCGTATGTTGAGCAAGCTTCCGGGCCTACCCCCAAACCTGAAGGGTCTCTTAATTTAATGGGATTGTTTTTGCAATACAGGTATCTATCGATCAAATAGGACATCATTTTCGAAATTGGATCTAGACTTATAAACCTTCCTATCCCTGCATCATAATATCTTGCTCTAAGGTAATATAATTCACTCTCAGGATCATAATAATAGTTGGCATAGCGAACCGGATTATAGAATGTGCCGCTTTGAGCTGTGGGAACGCCGAATTCATCATATTCATAAGTGTCAGTGATAGAGCCATTTTGATCTGCAAGGGCAAGAACTGAGCCCAGCGCATCCATTAGATAAAATCTTGTTTCTCCACCTGCCTCAATGCCAAGAGTTCCATAAGGAGACAGAATATAAGATGCTGTCAAACTGCCCCCGCCATCTTTTTCATTTACAACATACGGCAAGCCGTAAATGCTTTCCGGCACCCAGTAATAGTCGGTAATAGACGAACCGTTCTTCTTGCATGTTCTCAAATTATAAGCATCATAATAATATCTCCACGCATCACCCCCTGTTAAACTCGCTCTCATCAATCTCCCAGCCGCATCCCAATCATAATTCCATTCATCCTCGCCCGGATTCTTGCGCTTTGTCATATTTCCATCACGATCGTAATAACATCTTTCACCACCGGCTTTTATCATCTCATCAGTGGCGTCGTAATCGTATTTTACTGTATCACTTTCAGTTATCTTCTTCAGGCGGTTCCCGGCAGGATCATATTCGTATTCTGTACGCAGATCATAGTTCTCCTCCACCCGCACAAGACAATACAACGGATCGTAAAAATATTCCTCGGATTTTACACCGGATGTACTGCTGATATTACGAGATATCCTACTCCCCGCCTTATCATAAGTATAATCAATCTGATAAAGTATGTCATCATCCTTGCTATGTTTTATTTGGATAAGTTGATTATCAACATCGTAAGCATAATCACTGATTACACCACAACTCATACTGCATTGGGTGAGTTTTCTGTCTATATCGTAGGTGTAATCCCATACAGTGTCAGTACGGGAAACTTGAATAAGATTACCGACATCGTCATAATCATATCCGGTTGTTATTCCACCTATGTCGGTCATGCTTATAGTTCTTCCAATTTCATCATAAGCATAAGTTATCAGGTTAGCCCCCGGATGTGTGAGGCTTATCAACTGGGAGTTTTCATCATATCCGTAAGTCGTGTTGTTTACAGGATCGAATCCGTACAATTCATCACTGTACAAAAATTCACCATAATAAGGTGATGGAGATGTGATGGAAGTTACCCTTCCAAGATTATCGTAATAAAACTGGTGGAAAAAGCTGTCATCGTAAGTAACCTTAGTAAGACGACAGAGAACATCTTTTTGAGTCAGGGTGGTACGCCCTTCAGGTGTTGTTATCGTTGATGTATTACAATAAGGATCATAAGAATAATTCGTTACTCTGCCCAGAGGATCGGTTATAGTGAGAACCCTGTTTGTAGCGTCGTAAGTGTAATCGGTTATTCTTCCCATCGGGTCGGTTATCGAGCCGGTATTTCCATACAGG
>JAQULX010000298.1 GCA_028718465.1 Dehalococcoidales bacterium
CTGTACCCTCCCAAAAGGTTCTTCGGCGCCGCCCGTAACACCGTTGAGGGAGGCAGCCTGACTATCATCGCAACCTGTCTGGTAGATACCAACAGCCGCATGGATGAGTTGATCTATGAGGAATTCAAGGGTACCGGTAATATGGAACTCCATCTCGACCGCCGCCTGGCTGAAGTACGCATTTTCCCGGCCATCGACATTCAGCGCAGCGGTACCCGCCGTGAGGAATTGCTGATGGACGAAGCCACAGTAAAGCAGGTCTGGCTGATGCGCCGTATGGTCTCCATGATCTCCGCCGACTCCAATAAATTCTCTGAAGCCTCGGAGAGGATTATCGATCGTTTGCGCCGCACCCGCAATAATGCCGAGTTCCTGGCGACACTGACCAAATCGGAAGTATAGGAGCCTGAAATATAAGCTGCCAAAAAGACACTTTTCTTTGCTATTGCGGGGAGTGTCTTTTTGTTTGCCAAATTATATGAAAAATGGCATTATATTTACTATTGCAGTTTTTCTCATGTTCGATTTAAACTATATAAGTCGCATGAAATATATGCCGGTCTGTCATTCTGGAGGCCTCGACCGGCGAGGCGAAAGCATCGTAGGGCGGGGCTGAATTACTCAGGCATATTTTTTGCGTTACAAATAAATAGGAAAGTTCCCTCAGTAGGGAACTGGATTGAGTTAGACCTGCCTCAGGCAGGACAAGGAGTTTTATTAACAGTGAATGTTGAAGAGGTCACCAAGAACACCAAGATCCTGTATGACAACATCCCCTTTTCGGTGGAAGCTGTCGAATTTGTGAAGCCGGGAAAAGGCCGCGCTATCTACAAGTTCAGATTACGCAATTTGCTTTCCGGCAACATTCTGGAAATCACCCTGCATTCCGGGGATAAAGTCGAGGAGACCAATGTCTCCGTACATGAAATGCAGTATCTTTATAAAGAAGGTGACAACTACATCTTCATGGATAGCTCCTCATTCGAGCAGATCTCCATGACGCAGGAACAACTGGGCGATAGAGGCGGCTTTTTAAAGGAGGGTACGCCTGTGGTTATCCTGATGTGGGAAAGCCGGCCGATCGACATCCAGCTACCCAAGGTAGTAGAACTAAAGGTCATCGAGACATCCGCCAGCATTAAAGGGGCCACTATTACAGCCCAGACGAAAGGCGGAAAGCTGGAGACCGGCGTTACTGTCGGTGTACCCGCCTTTATAAAAGAAGGGGATATAATCAGGGTCGACACCCGTAGCGGTTCTTATATAGAGCGTGTGGGCTCGAAGTAAAATGCTTCCGGATGATATCTGCCGTCTCTCTGACATCAAAGACAAGCTCGAACGCCGCGCCGTAATAATAAACGGCGTTCGGGCTTTCTTCTGCCAGAAAGGTTTTATTGAGGTTGACACCCCCCTGCGTGTACCGGCTGTAGCGCCGGAGCAGTTTATTATGCCTTTCACATCCGAAGGCTGGTTCCTTTCCACGTCACCGGAACTGCAAATGAAAAGGCTCCTTTCCGCCGGATACGAGAAAATATTTCAGATTTGCCATTGTTTTCGCAAGGATGAACGCGGCCGTCACCATAATCCGGAGTTCACCATGCTGGAATGGTACCGCGCCGGAGCGGATTATCAGGATATCATTTCCGATACCGAAAACCTGGTCCTTTTTCTTTCCCTCCGCCTGGGTGGAGGTCCAATCCTGAAATTCCAGGGACTGAACATTGACCTGACACTGCCCTGGCCCAGGATTACAGTCCGCGATGCTTATGTCAAATGGGCCGGATGGGACCCCCTGGTTGATTTTGACGGACAGAGATTTGACGACGACCTGGTAGATAAAGTGATACCCCATTTCCCGGTTAACCGGCCGGTGGTTATCCAGGACTACCCGTCTGAATGCGCCGCCCTGGCCCGCTTGAAGCCCGGCAGCCCGCCGGTGGCCGAAAGAGCGGAAGTATTTATCGGCGGCCTGGAAATCGCTAATGCCTACAGCGAACTCAACGATCCCGCAGAGCAGGAAAAACGCTTCAGGCAGGAAATGGAACTGATGAAAGAGTCCGGCAAGCCGGCGGTCTGGCCGCAGAAATTTATGGAATCTGTTAAGCGTCTGCCGGAATGCGGCGGCATCGCCGTGGGAGTGGACCGGCTGGTGATGCTCTTCTGCGATACCGACTCAATCGACGATATTATCGCTTTCCCGTCTGACAGGCTATAAGTAAAAAAACCGGCGCTGTTCGCGCCGGTCTCGTTTTATTCTTCCGTAATCGTGATGCTCTTTATCACCGGCGGATCAACCGGTTGGCTCACTTCCCTACCGTTAGACTTTACCTGAACCGCAGCTATCTTCTGCACTACATCCATGCCTTCGATCACTTTGCCGAATTGAGTGTAATTCGGATATCTATCCAGGCTGCGGGCGTCAGCACCGGTGCAGATAAAAAACTGGCTGCCGTTGGTGTTGGGTCCCGCATTCGCCATGGCCACAATACCGGGCTCATATGAATGCTTCGGCGGAAGCTCATCCGCAAAGCGGTATCCCGGGCCGCCGGCTCCGGTACCCGTCTGATCGCCACTCTGAATCATAAAAGTCTTGATGATGCGGTGGAAAATAACTCCGCTGTAATATCCCTGCCGGGAAAGAAAAACAAAATTATTCACGGTCTTTGGTGACTCCTGCGACAGAAGCTGGATCTTAAAACTGCCGAGTGTGGTATCTACCAGCGCCGTGTATGATTTTGCGGTATCGATCTCCATCGCCGGAGGGGCCGGCCAGCTCATCGGCTTGGGGGAAGGCACAGAGGCTTCCTGCGCAGCGCAACCGACCGAGAACAACGTCGCGCCCAGAAGCATAACCGAAGTCACTTTCTTAAACCGTTTAATTTTTTCCATTATTATCAACACTTCTCCTTTAGTATTCTCGTAAATAATTGTAATCGATAAGTCCCGATAAAACAATCGTATTAAGACCTTTTGCTATGGTCGCTTTTCCATGAATTAATATCGGAGGAAGGTGGATTTTGTCACTCTGCCGCGTCCGTAACAGTCTTTTTTCACGCCAATACCGGAGGCAGATGATATCCGGGGAGATTTATCATGTTGAAGACGTCTGCACCGGAGGCGCGATTCTGCTTCACTCTGGTCGATTGCTCAGGTTAGTGAAAATGCGAATTCTTACAAATCTTCTTGGTATTCTGCCGATTTTGAAAATTCTACTGCAAGCTTTCTTTGCTATCGATTACTTGAAACAGTTTTCGGAGACGTCTCCAGCTTGCCTTATCAGCCAATTTCTGGTAAATTATAAAAGGTATTCAAACGGGGCCGTAGTTCACTCGGGAGAACGTTTGACTGGCAGTCAAAAGGTAGGGGGTTCGAATCCCCCCGGCTCCACCAAAAATTGAGACTAAATTAAAGCTTATGTCAATTACGGCATGAGCTTTTTCGTTACTTGGTGCAAATTTGGTGCAAATTCACTTTTGGATGATCTCAGTTAATTCTTTTTCCATCTTGGTTTTCTTTGGCTTGAGAATCTTATCAAAACCGGCTGCTGCGGCTTCCTGGAGACCGGGCACGATGTGGCTGTAAGTATCGAGTGTGGTGCTTATCCGTGAATGCCCTAATCTTTCCTGGACAACTTTCGGATGAATGCCTTGTTTCAGCAATAGCGTAGCGTGAGTATGTCTAACATCGTGAAGGCGTACACCTGGTAAACCATGCTGCTTCACCAACTCCATCCAGACATGAGTAATGCTGTCAGGCAAATATGGTCTGTTACCATCGACAAAGCAAAATACAAGCTCATTCTGATCGAAATCTTTGTCCGGGTCAAAGTTAGGGTCCAAAGATTTCAAGAATTGCTTCCGGGCTGCCAGGTGATCCCGGAGGACAATAACATTAGCAGGTGTTAAAGCAATCAACCGCCTTGATTTAGGTGTCTTCGGTGCCTGATATTCGATTATTCCGCCTTTCAAGACCTTGATGACGCGGTTAACACTGGCAGTCATACCCAACAGATCCACGTCACACCACCGCAAAGCCAGCAGCTCTGAACGGCGCATACCAGAAAACATGTCAGTAAAGAAAAGCGGATAATATTCGCTCTTTTCAAGTGCTTCCAGGAGCGTGTTAATCTGGTCTTCATTCAGTATCTTAAAATCGTGTTTTTGACTCATCTTTGGGGGTTCTACACCATCGCATGGATTACGTAGCAGCAATCCCTTTTTCACGGCCGCTTTCAATCCTTTATTCAAAGTGATATGGATGTATTTAACGGTGCGATTACTAAGCCCGCCTTTACCATCCAGGCGGCCGGTCTTCAACTTCTCGTCTTCCAGGTCCTGTATGTCTTTGGATTTTAACGCAGTCATCCGCTTACTTCCTAATGTTGGATAGATATGAGCATTACAGATAGACCGGTAAGTTTGAGTAGAATCCGGCCCTAAATTGGGCTTACAAGATTTTTCTATCCAGGATTCGAAATATTGTCTTACTGTTATTTTTTCAGGCTTGGCAAGGTCTTCTTTATCGCGTCGGGATAGCAGTTCTCGAAGCCGTTTTTGTGCTTCAGACTTTTTTCCGTGGAAAGTCTCTGTTAAAGATCGG
>JAQULX010000299.1 GCA_028718465.1 Dehalococcoidales bacterium
ACCTTGGCTTTGAAGGCCGGACTGTGTTTTCGGCGTGTGGTTTTCATTTCTTTGCTCCTTTTCTTTTCTTATTTTAGGAGCAGTTCACCACCTTAACAAGCTGTCCAGTTTTTGGGATCCACCATATACGGAGAATACATCTCTTGAATAAGAATAACCCCCAGTATCGATTTCGGGAGGAGAAAAAGGAGGCGACATGAAGCTATTTAGAGTGTGCCTTGGTTGCAAAGTTCTCTTTAGTTTTGATATACCAAAGTCGGCCAGTTTAATTGTACCATCTGGTGCCACTAACACATTAGCCGGTTTAACGTCTCGATGGGCTATGCCCATTTCATGTGCATATGCAAGTCCATTTAAAAGTGGCAAAATTATTGTTTCAGTAAAATCATCCCAGCCATCAAACGCCTTCCCTCCGTTTTCTTTTTCTTTTATTAGGTCATGGTGCATTAGTTCAAGTATAAGGAATAATTTTTTATCCTCATCCTCACCAGAATCCAATATTCTTACGACATTGGGGTGAGTAAGATTTTTTAGTGCCTCCACTTCCCTGTCGAATGCTTCACGCTCTATTTGGGGAAGATTAACGTCGCGGTCAAAACGTTTAATAGCAACTTGAGTATCAGTTGCTATATCTCTTCCCTGATAAACTGTCGTCATACCACCTAAGGAAATTTTATGTTGTAGTACATACCGACCTTTAATGATTTTAGGAGTATTTTGATTGACCATATGACCTCCTTAGAATAGATTGTTACTGAATGTTTAGACCGTCAATGACGCTCCATACCTCTTCAGCCAGTCAACCTGCTTCTGGTAATTGGGCAGGACCTTATCCACCTCATTCCAGAAGGCGCTATCGTGTTTCTTGAATTTAAAGTGCGCTAGCTCATGTACTATCAGGTAATCCAGAACGGTAACCGGGGCCATCATGACTTTCCAGTGAAAATTAACCCTGGGCTTTTTGAGCGAACAGGAAGCCCATCGGTTCTTAAGTTCCAATACAGATATCTCTTCCGGATGGACTCCCATTTTTTCGGCAAGCTGGAACATCCTGGGAGTAATAAAGATTTTGCCCTTCTCTCTATAGAATTCCTTGAATGCCTCCGGGAGTTTTTCCCGTTTCGATTCCGGCACATAGAAATATTTGCCCTTTAGGGTGAGAGCCTTTACGTCGCTGGAGTATTGTAAATAATAATTCCGGCCTAAATACAGGAAAGACTGCCCATTCACCGGTTCACGGGATATTTTGCTGGTATTAAGCATTTCCCATTTCGCCAGGTATTTATATATCTGGTATTCACGCTGCTGTAAAATTGCATCGATTTCGTTTTGTGATAGATGTTCCGGGGCGTAGACCGTTAATGAGCCATCCCTTTCGATATAGATGCTCAGAGTCTTACGATTGCGTTTCTGGATATTTATTTTCAGGTTTTCAAACATTATGGCTAGTTATCTCTTTTTCCCGGTTCTTGGCCAGATCGATTATTTCAGTAGTCAATTCAGGAGCAGACGTACTTAGAGAATCGATACCTGAAAATTCCAAATCATCGCGTATCAAACTCTCAAGCTTTTTAGTCTCAGACGGTTTTTGCCCAAAATTCTGAATTCTCAGGCTGTTATGGATATACCCGAATATTTTAGTCGTCAAAACGGCTACCTTTTGCTGCAATTCCGGGTTACCTTTATCCAGAGCTCCAACCATATTAATAAGATCAAAAAACGGAGCCATATGGGTGGAGACTAAAGCGTTGTCTTGCTCACGTCCGGAAGCCATTGAATCCCGGAGCTTCCCTAACTCTGAAACAATAATATCCCAGTTCTCCTTATATTCATCCAGGATACGCTGGAGCCGTTCATTAAATTTGGTATATAAAGCCGGGTCTTTATCGGTATTGACTTTAATATGCCACCGGATAGCGTGCTCCATTTCTGAAGCTTTAGCTTTATTGCTCTTATTATGGGCATCCAGTGCTTTGGGGAAATCATCCGAAAGTAATTTCACCGGCGGAATTCTGGTATCTATGCCCTTTGACAGCAGATATTTATCCAGGAGTTTGCGGACCTTGGCCCCCGCCCATTTCAGGTCCAGGGTTTCATCTTTGTAGCGGTCTCTCATGCGCATCAATAGGTAACCCAACCGTTTAGCAGGCACATAATAGTCAAAGGCTATTGAGGAATTGAACAGCAGGTCCAGGCTGTCAAAGAAGGCTTTGATATAGGTATCGAACTGAGCCCGGAATTTGACCTCTTTTCCCAGGCTGACACATTCTTCAGCAATATCCCATTCTCTGGTGGTATCAGATATTTTCTGATTGAGGAAATCTTCTATTTCCTTTACTCCGTTATCACTAAAGAGCTGAATCAATCGGCGGTAACGAGCCTCCAGGACCGGGATTTCTTTATCCAAACCCCTTAAATAAACAGAAAGGTCGTTGAGTTCTTTTTCATCCGCATCAGTATATATTTTCAAGGCTTCTCTGAGATGTTCGGCCACCCCGAAATAATCGATTACTATGCCATGTTCTTTCACATAACCGTTCTTCATGACCTTGGTGCGGTTTACCCTGGCAATCGCCTGCATAAGATCGTGTTCCTGCAAATTCTTGTCCAGGTACATCACCTGCTCCACCGGCGCATCAAACCCGGTTAACAGGCGGTCACAGACGCACAATATAGCCACACCCGTCTCAGGCTTGTCGTAATTAAAGTCCTTCTTGAAATTGCTCACGGCATCCCATTCCTGGGCTTCCTTCCTCGATTCCGTAATAAAAGCAGGCTCATTATTATCCAGCATGGTAGTATAGGCGGTTATCTTCATGAACTTGAGCTGTTTAAGCAGATCGTTATCCCGTTCATTTTCCGGTTTGGCCTCTTCTTCAGCAATACGCTTAGCCAGAGCATTGCGAAGTTCATACTTATAGCGGCAGGCCGCCATGATAGAAGAAGCCACTACTTGCGCCTTAAAACCGTTGGGTAAAATCTCTTTAGTGTAATGTTGAATGATATCTTCCGAGATTTTCTTTACCCTGTCAGTTGATTCAAGATATGCCAAGAAAGTACCGTAACGTCTCTGAATTTCCTGACGCTCTTCCTCCGTCCGGTTGCGGAACATATCTTCAAATTCTGACTGGAACATCTCTTTATTTAAAATCTGATCTTTACTGGTACGTCCGATATATAAAATATCCACCGTAGCCCGGTCAGCCACGGAATCGTTCATTTTATAAATATCGATAAATCCGCCGAAACGCTCATGGGTCTTCTGTTTGTGCCTTTCGGTAAGCAAAGGTGTTCCGGTAAAAGCGATTTTAACCGCGTTAGGGAAGCCAATAAACAGGTTGTCTCCCATGTCGCCGCCCTGGGTACGATGGGCTTCATCGACCAGGATCAGGATTTTCTCGTTGCGGTTAATCGCCTGGAAAGGTTCAAATTTAGGCACCACTCCGCTGTCTATTAAGGATTGAGCGGAGACCCCATTTTCAGCTAGGAATTTATGCATCATGACCATGTTTAAATTGGAGGAATCGCTAGCCAGTTTATCCAAGTCACGCCGGTGTTCAATTATGGTGACTGTTTCCCCGGCCAGATCAACCGTATCTGAAAGCTGATCTTCCAGGTCGGTACGGTCATTGATTAGAATGAGCTTGTAGTCCTTAAGGTCATCGGTGTCCCGCAGCTTCTTGATCAGGAAAACCATGGTAAGCGATTTACCAGAACCCTGGGTATGCCAGATGACTCCGCTTTTGTTGTAAGACGTTTGTTCATTACGTAAACGCTGGACTATTTTACCGACCGCCCGGTATTGCTGGTACCGGCTGACTATTTTAACAGTGGAGCCGTTGGAGATTTCCTGGAACACGGTAAAGTTTTTTAATATATCCAGGAGATTGGCTTTATTCAACATTCCGTGAATAAGCACTTCCTGTCTCTGCTCATTGGGTGAAACCTGGATAGTGCGATATTCCTCGGGAAAGACGTCTTTCCAGTTCAGGTAATGATCAAATTCCCCTGTAATAGTCCCGAATCTGGCTTCCGAGCCATAAGTGATAATGCTAAACAGATTAGGATGAAAAAGCCTTTCCTCTCCCTCAGGCACTCCGTAATCGTCTTCTTGCCGATTAGAGTAGCGGTTGATCTGGATGAAGGCCTCACTGAGCGGCTCTGCTACGTTTATGTCTTTGCATTCAATCACTACCAGCGGCAGCCCATTCACAAAAAGCACAATATCCGGGATAATACACAGCTTGGCCGCTCCGGGGGTATCAATACGGAATTGATTGATTGCCAGGAAATGATTGCGCTCAGGATGTTTAAAATCGATTAAGCGCACCAGTGGACTGTGTTCTCCGGTTAGCTCGTTAACCAAAATCCACCATCAAATTTGGTAGACCTTTAATTTTTATGGTTAGATCCCCTTCCAGGCAAGAAAAAACGGCTTGATAATATTTTTCAGACCCAAATGTCCTCGTTATAA
Source organism: Dehalococcoidales bacterium (assembly GCA_028718465.1). The sequence continues at coordinate 4,475 of JAQULX010000299.1, forward strand.
CCCCATTAAAGCCCCTTTAGAGGATAAAAAAGGCTTTTGCCCTGAAAAAGAGACAATACCCTCTAAAGCAGCCTCTTTTCGCCACTTCAAAACAATCCGTTACTTATTCATTCTC
>JAQULX010000300.1 GCA_028718465.1 Dehalococcoidales bacterium
TCCCAGTGCGGATGACAGGGAGGAGAAAATTTTATTCCCGGTTAGACGCTTCATTGCGATACCAATGATCAATGCCCCGGCGGCGCCCACCCCGCCTGCTTCATTGGGAGTGAAAATGCCTCCCCACAGTCCTCCCAGCACAAAGATGGCCAGTAGAAGCAAAGGCACGATTCCCCGCATTGACACCAGGCGTTCTCGCCAGGAAAATTTGGAACCAGGAGGTCCTTCTTTGGGAGCGATCCTGGTTCGGAGGTAAATGTAGAATACGAACATCATGGCAAGCAGGATGCCCGGCAGGATACCTGCCATCAGCATTTGGCCTACCGACTGGTCTGCGAATAGTGCGTATATTACCAGCACGTTGCTGGGCGGGATCAGGATTCCCAGCGTGCCGCCTGCCGCGATAGCCCCTAGCGATAGCTGGGGATTGTATCTGAACCTTTTCATTTCGGGATAAGATATAGAAGTCATCATGCTGGCAGTAGCCAGACTGGAACTGCTCACCGCCGCAAAGACCGCGCAGGACAAAATGGTGGCAATACCGATGCCGCCGTGGACGTGACCGAACCACTTGGACATGGCCTGATAACCGCGCGTAACGAGGCCGGAACGGAAAGCAAACTCACCCATTAGCAGGAAAAGTGGGATTATGCTGAGGGTGTAAGAGGCGATAGTGCTATAGGGGACCGTAGCCAATTGAGATAGCGTCGCCTGCCAGTTGATAATAATGCCGTAGCCCACGAAGCCAACCAGAGCCATGGCAAAACCGATAGGCATGCCCAGCGCCAGCAGGCCGAATAGTATTGCAAATCCAATTATGCCTATTCCAATCGGACTCATCTATTAACCTGCTCCTTTAGTCTGAATCTGTATTTTGGCATTTATATGAAGTTTATTAAAGCTAAGCTTAACTAAAAAATTGCTATTGCCAGTTTATTTTTCTTTTCTCCGGGATAACGCCTGCATAAACGGGACCACGCTGGCCAGGAATACCAGAAAAGTACCCAGGGCCGCAATGAGCATGAAGGGAGCTTCCGGGAGGAGCAGGGTACCGGTGACTTTGCCCTCCGGTGAGTGAAGGTTTTCCCACCCCCAGATCCCCAGTTGCCACGTCATCAAGGCCAGAATGATGAGGGATAGAAACCAGGTCATAATGCTCAGGATGTTCCTCTGACGCCGCGACAGCAACGTGAGTACGGTGTCAATATTTATTTGCCTGCCCTGGAGGGTATAATACCCCCCAGCCAGGAAAATTACCGCGACCATTACCAGTTCCGTAATCTCGTTCGACGCGGTAAGTGGTTTCGAGAAGAAATAGCGGCCGATAACGTCAACGAAAGTGACAAGCATCAGTGCGACCAGGCCGACCGCGGCCAGCCACATGAACTTCTCGGTCAGACGGAGTATTTGGCGCTCGATCAACGGAGATGATTTATCCAGTCCATCGGGCTTTGTTAATTCCATAGACCTCTCCTGTGGGATGATTGGGAAGCAGCTAAGCTGTTATTTGTATTTCTGAACAATCGATTTCATGATCTCAATCATTTCCCTGGCTTTAAGGCCTTCGGCTTCTCTTTTCCCGATCCATTCTTCCAGGTTGGCATCGTACAGAGTTTGCCAGCGGGCCTGCTCGGAAGCATCCAGCTTGTACATCTGCACTCCCTTATCCTTCAGTTCCTGACTGATTTTAGCATCCACATCAGCGTAAAAGACCTTGGCTTTCTTCTCGAAATCAGTGAATGATTGGGATACTACTGCTTGCAAATCAGGGGGCAGCTTGTCATAAGATTTTTTACTGATAGCCATAACCGCTCCCGCCCAGGCAAAGGGTAGGTCCAGACCGTATTTTTCGACTTCATACAATTTCATGGAAATAATATTTTCCGGGGTTTGGGTTGCCCCATCCAGGATGCCGCGCTCGATGGATGAATAGACGTCGGCTGATGGCATGGAGATTGGAGTGAGGCCAAACTGCTCGAAAGGCTTCAGGAACGTCGGGTCAGTGGCACGGATCTTCAAACCTTTAAAATCTTCCGCCTTCAAGACCTGTTTGTTTTTGAACCACAGATTGGTCTGCCGCGGAATATTAAAGGCGAAGATTATGTATTTATCCTGATTTCCGATGAAACCCTTATCATTAAGTGCATGAGCTACTTCCATCATAGCTTCAGCACTTGAAATGCCCAACATCGGTAGCTGCAGTCCATTATATAGGGCAAATACATTGGGGAAGGAGCCAGTGGGGATAATGGCCATATCGCAGACCCCGTTATTCAACATGTCCAGTGTTGTGGCAGTCTTGCCAAGCGCTTCACCGGCGTACATGGCGATCTCCAGTCTCCCCTGGGACTTCTCGTGAATTACTTCAATAAGCATGTCCCCATCTTTGGTTGCCGATGCCGTGGGTGGCCAGGGCGAGGCCATTTTCAGCTTGATCACTTCTGCTGCTTCGGCCGGGGTTGTTGCCTCATTGGAGGCCGCAGCCGGTGAAGCGGAAGTGGCAGCGGGTGGCGCAGAGGTGGTTTGGTCCGAACACGCAAGGAGTGAAGGCACAACTAAAACCATGACCAAAATCAATGACAGAACGCATGCGAAGAGCTTGTTTTTCATTAAATATCTTCCTCCTTAAAATACCTGGTTTGTATTTCAGGTTGCTAAGTCCATGGCTTTGGATCTGTAAACTTGATTTAATATACCTCCTATGTAAATAGAGGCTGTTTAAATTTAAAAAGCTCCAAAATTAGCCTCGAAATTGGGGCTTTTCAGCCTCTTTTTTATTCCCTTACCCCCAGCTATTTGTTAAAATTATCTTAGCTGGAGGACAATGCTATGAGAACAGATAATCAGCTTACTTTTACCACCTATGAAGCCTCTCTCAAGCTCAAAGCTAACGATCCGTTAAAAGTCGTCTTTGACCATATTGACTGGTCCTTTATCCATCCTTTAGTCAAGGATAAATATTCGGCTTTAGCTCAGGGAGCCGAGGGTTATGATCCCATTTCCATGTTTAAAGCTCAGCTTCTGATCTACCTGGGTGAAGTTAAATCCGACCGTAAGCTGGCGGAAGCCTTACGCTATAACGGTCGCTTATGCCTTCTTTGCGGCTTTAATTTTCTCAAAACCCCCTCTAATGGAACCTTTACCAATTTCCGGGACCGCCTAGGCGATAGTATATTCTATGAAATTCTGCATAACTTGATTGCTCAGGCCATCGTTCTGAAGGTCATCCAGGGTGGGGATACGGCCATCGACTCCACTCACATTTGGGCTTATGCCAATCAGTTCGGTTACAAGACCTGTCAGTGCAAAGGAAAATGCAATTGTCCCAGAAGCTTCTCCGATAGCGATGCTAAGTGGGGAGCCAAGAGCAAGGACTACTTTTTCTTTGGTTACAAAGTCCATCTCATTGTGGATGCCAAGTCGCAACTGCCTCTGGAAGTTAAAGTCACCTCGGGTGAGAAAGCGGATTCGCCTCAGGCTATCCCGCTGCTGAAAGGAGCCAAGAAAAAGCATCCCGCAGTAAAGCTGAAAACCGCAGCGATGGACTCGGCCTATGATGATCAGAAGAACTACCGCTTTGCGATTAAGAAAGCTCAGGTGGCTCCTATCATTGCCCTCAACCCCCGAGGTGGAGCGGATGCCCTCACGGCCCAGACCCTTAAGCTGGATAAAGACGGTAATTATCTCTGCCTGGCAGGCCATAAGGTAGTTTACTGGGGTAAGGAAGAAAAACGGAACCGGCTCAAGTTTCGCTGCCCGGCGGCGGTAGGAAAATGCCAGTGCCTGTTCCGCTCTACTTGCTCTCAGTCCAGGTATGGGCGCACCTTTTACCTAAATCCGGAAAGGGATTACCGGTTGATCGGTCCTATCCCCCGAGGGACGGCTCTCTGGCAGCAGAAGTATGCTAAACGTACCAGCGTCGAGAGAGCTTACTCGGAGGAGAAAGGCAGCCATAAGTTAGCCGATCCCCGAGTCAGAGGACTGGCGAAGGTCAAGATACATGTTTATCTGGCTCTGTGTGCCCAGGTAATTAAGCGCATCGGAGTGGCGATAATGGAAGGGCTGATTAGGCCGGAGCCGCAAGCTTGTCCTATCAGGGCGTAAGCGGACCTTAAAAAGGCATTTTAATTTCTCCTTCAGTAAAGGATCCGGTAGTCTTGTCCTTTATAGCTGATTATGCTGTTGTTAAAGTGCAAAATCCTTAAAAGATTAGAGGTAATGGTGAAAAAATCAATTTAATTCATAATTTCTAAACTTTTTAAATTCTCTAAAATGAGGATTAGGGTAATTTAACCTCCATTTTTAAACGGCCTCGTAATCGTAATTACGAACAATTTGGTGGCTACAGAAAAGGCCATGCTCCTCGTCGAACGAGAGGGCAAAGCGGGCATCATCAGAATGTATCCGGTCAAACCTGAGAGTTTCAAACCTATTGTTGGAGTACATCTTCCAAATCCCATGGCTTATCTTTTAGTGGATATCGAGAGAGGCAAAGATACGAACAATATCGTACCGAGCGACGCCCTGAAAATTATCCAAAAAAGAAACCGCTCTCCGCTAACAATTGACGAAGGTGTCGCTATTCTTAC
>JAQULX010000301.1 GCA_028718465.1 Dehalococcoidales bacterium
TTATTTCACTCTGGTGGACAATATAAGCGAGTCAGCTCGCCGGGCTTACGATTGCTTGACGCAAGTCGACTCCATCGTAGTTGACCCACACAAGCATGGCCTTCAGCCTTATGGTTGTGGTTGTATCCTTTTTAAAGATCCGGGGGTGGGGGTGCTCTATCAGCATGACTCTCCCTACACCTATTTCAGCTCTAAAGAGCTGCATCTGGGGGAGATCAGTCTGGAGTGTTCTCGCCCCGGTGCGGCGGCTGTGGCTTTATGGGCTACCCAGAAGCTGCTGCCCATGGTGAGGGGGGGCGAATTTGCCGCCAGCCTGGCCAAATCGAGAGAAGCGGCGTTGAAATTTTATCAAAAGCTCTCCGATGATTCACGGTTCAGGACCTTGATGGAACCCCAACTGGATATCGTAACCTGGGCGCCCCAGGCTATTAATTCCAGCGAAATCTCCGACCTGTCCCTGCGCGTATTTGAAACTGCGGCGGAATACGGTCTGCACCTGGCGACCTTCAAATATCCTTCGCGCTTGATAAAGAAGAAGTGGAAGGGCGTTCGGTTCGAAAGTGATTATGTGACCTGCCTGCGTTCATGCCTGATGAAGCCGGAGCACCTGGACTGGCTGGACCGCATCTGGGAAATACTGGATAAGGCGACAAATAAGTCGCTGGAAATGTCATAGTTTTGTCATGCCAGAACTTTTTACATAAGGGCGAAGGAGATCTCTTGAGGGTCGCTCACTCTTGCAAGGAGGAGACTTGTTCATATCTGATTAACTCGCCCTATCTATGGGGGAGATGATAGAGAAGGTGGCCGTTAACGAAGAGTGGCTCTGATTTTTGCAATACAATGTGAGTAGAATATGGAAATCAGCGTAATAATCGAGGAAGGCCTGGAAATAGATCTGGATACCGGGTGGCTGGAGGATATTGTGGAAAAGACTCTGCTGGCGGAAAAACAGCCGCCCAATGCGGAAATCAGCCTGGCGATTACGGGTCAGGCCAGAATACAGGAGCTAAACCGGGAGTATCGAGGCCTGGACAGGCCGACGGACGTGCTGTCCTTTTCCCTGGCGGAAGCCGGAGATGGGGAAAGTGCAGCCGGTTTCATCAGTCCGCCGGACGGGGCCATTCATCTCGGAGAAGTCATCATTTCCTGGCCGCAGGCCTTGCTTCAGTCCCGCGAGAGCGGCCACTCGATCAGGAAGGAGATGGCAGTCTTAATCGTTCACGGAGTGCTTCACATTCTTGGCTATGATCATGAAAAGCCGGAAATGGAGCCTGCCATGACCGCCCGGGAAAAGGAGATACTTATGTCAATTGAAAAGGATCTGGCATGAAGGTGCTGGGCATTGCCGGAAGTCCCCGGAAAGGTGGTAATACCGATATCCTGCTGGCCCGTTTTCTGGAGGGCGCAGCCAGCCGTGGAGCGGAAGTGAAAACTCTTTCAGCTTGCCAGCTCAAAATTTCCGGCTGCTTTCATTGTGATGCCTGCCTGGAAAAGGGTACCTGCCGGGTACAGGATGATATGCAAATGGTATACCGGGAGATGGAGGCCGCAGACCGGGTCGTCCTGGCTTCACCTTTGCAGTTCCTGAGCGTTTCCGCACAGCTAAAAGCACTGATCGATCGTTGCCAGGCACTCTGGGCGCGCAAGTATATCCTGAAAATCCCACCTTTAGGCGAGGTCAAGGAACGTAAAGGTTTTTTTATTTCCGTGGGCGGCCGCCGCACCGTTCCCAACCTGTTTGATGCCGAGTTGCCGACGATTAAAATCCTTTTCAAGAGTCTTGATGTGGAATATGCCGGCGATATCCTGCTGCCTGCCATCGACGCCAAAGGCGATATCCTCAAGCACCCTGAATTTCTGGACCGGGCCTATATTGCCGGAAAGCAATTTGTTTAATACCTGCTGGCAGCCGGTCTGCTATCTGTTTTAAACATATAGTTATGTCAAATTTATGGCCGCTTTCCGGCCTTTCCTGGTAGCGTTAATAAAGTAAATGGAAAAATCCTGACCTTTAATTATGCCTATTTGCATTTATTATTCGTATAAGGTAATATGAAAAAAGTGGTTTCGGTTTCGGTTACCGATACTTGGTCTTAATCCTTGCGATTCCCCGAGCATTGGATGACCCCAACACGAGCCCAGAATTATTAAGGAGGTCATCCATATGGCATTTGAGGAGAAAACTCTCCAGTGTTCCGATTGCGGAAAATCGTTCCCCTTTACTGTTGAAGAGCAGGAGTTCTTTGCATCCCGAGGCTATACCAATGAGCCCAAGAGATGCCTTGTCTGCCGGCAGAGCAGAAGGTCCGAACGTTTTGGCAACAGCGGTGGTTCCCGCCAGATGTACCCTGCTACCTGCGCGCAGTGCGGTCAGGAGACTCAGGTCCCGTTTCAGCCTCGCGGTGATAAACCGGTATACTGTAGAGAGTGCTACATGAAAAACAAGTAAGACAGGTTGATTCTGTAATAATACAGGCCGGATTTCTCCGGCCTGTATTATTTTACGCCTTCACAAACTTACTTCTCCGGCTTGTCCTCTTCGTGATTACGCTTCTCCGGAGGGCAGCTATGATTAAGATTGCAGAAAAGCTCAGTCGAATCGCACCTGTAACATTCCATCTGCAAAGTGGTATGTTCGATATGAAATTGATCCCGGAGTACTCTTTCAACCTCGGATCTGATCACAGCGGCCTGGCTGGTGGATATATCTTCGATTAAAATATGTCCGTTCATCGAGCGTAGCTCGGGCGATATACTCCAGACGTGGATGTCATGCACATCTTTGACTCCTGAAATTTGTTTCAAAGCCTTGATTAAGGCCAGCACATCTACATCTCTGGGAGAAGCTTCGAGTATAACGCGGAAGCCTTCACGGAAGATGCTCCAGGCTGCGTAGAGGATAATAATGCTGATTAAAACGCTGATCAGTGGATCTACCCAGTACTGGTTCGTAAACAGAATAATGACGCCTCCGGCGATCACTCCTACCGAAGCCAGGGCGTCTCCCATGGCATGCCAGAAGGCGCTGCGGACATTGATATTGCTTTTTTGTTCTCTTCTCAGCCATGAGGTGATAAAAATGTTCGCTCCCAGACCGACAGCCGCAACGATCAACATCAGAAGGCTGTTGATTTCCGGCGGCTCTTGAAACCTGCGGTATGCTTCGTAGAGGATAATAGCTGCGATTAGAAAAATGGTAATAGCGTTGAAAATAGCTACAATCACGCCGATACGGTGATAGCCAAAGGTCATCCGGTGATTGGAAGGCCGCTCAGCCTGTCTGACTCCATACCAGGAAAGCGCCAGGGCGATGACATCCGCAAATACGTGTCCGGCGTCGCTTAACAGGGCTAGGCTGTTGGATGCCAGGCCGCCGATCAGTTCCGCTGTAAAGATAGTAAGGCTCAAGATCAGGCTGTATTTAAGCTTGTTCCCGGTGGAAAGGCCGCCTTCATGGTGATGGCTCATAGTCTTTTCTTCAGCGCGTAAAAATAATCAGTACGTCTAATACCATTATTGGCGAATTATCACATTTTCTCAAGTTAAACGCTTCGCCGCGGATGTTCGAAACGTAGTAATATTGATGGTATAGCTCTGGTCATGCAGAAAACTCTGGCTGAGGGGCTTACTTTCGGATTGCCCCGACCAGTTCTTGAATGCCGGTGAGTCCTTCTTTTTGCAGGTATGCTTTTATGCCGTTTAAAATCTCCACCGGGGCCCGGGGGTTGATTAGATTGGCGGTTCCAATCTGAACAGCAGATGCCCCGGCCAGAAAAAATTCTATTGCATCATCGGCTGTCATGATGCCGCCTGAGCCGATAAGCGGCACATTCCGGATCATTCCGGCGACCTCGTAGACCATGCGCAGGGCGATCGGCTTGATTGCCGGACCCGATAAACCCCCGGTCACATTGCCCAGCACCGGCCGGCGGGTCCGGGTATCGATGGCCATTCCTTTCAGCGTGTTTATCAGCACGATAGCATCAGCACCGGCGTCTGCTACCGCTGCGGCGATACCGACGATATCTGCAGTATCGGGTGTTAGTTTGACCCATACCGGAAGGGAAGTCGCCTTTCTAACCTCTACTGTAACTCGTGCAGCAGTAGCGGAATCAGCGCCAAATGCCGCACAGCCTGCCTTTACATTGGGACAACTGATATTGACCTCCACGCCGCTGATGCCTGGCGCTTTGTCCAGCCTGGAGGCTATCCGGGCATACTCCTCTATAGAGCTGCCGGCGATGTTAACAATAACCGGCACCTGCCAGGTAGCCCAGACCGGGGCTTTTTCTTTAAGTAAAGCGTCAACACCGATATTTTGCAGCCCGATAGCATTTAATATACCACTGGGAGTCTCTGCGATCCTGGGCTGGGGATTCCCCTGTCTAGGCTCCAGGGTAGTCCCTTTGCATACTATTGCTCCCAGGCTCTGGATATCGAAAAGGTGCTCGTATTCCGTCCCGTATCCAAATGTCCCTGAAGCCGTTATCAGAGGGTTTCGCAGTACCAGACCGCGTTTATTTTTTGGCGATAACTGAACTGAAAGATCCATCTTTACTCCAGATTGATAATATTGCCAGTGAAA
>JAQULX010000302.1 GCA_028718465.1 Dehalococcoidales bacterium
TTCGCAGGTCCAGCAGATAACCGGCTATCTTGGTAGTGCCCACGTCTAACGCCAGGCCGAGCCGGCGGCTGCCCACGGGATGTAAGGCTATTATTTCAACGCCAAAGACTGATGCTTCAGCCTGCCAGTTATTCGATCTCAAATTCTCTGAAATTACTCGCAAAACTGCGATATCTATGCTCCTGACAGGCAACTGGCTGGCCTGCCGCACCGCTTCCAGGACGCGCCGGGAATCAGACCTCAAATCTTCAAAACCGGGTGCTGCCATTTCAATGCGGTACGACCTGACCGCGGGTTCGACCGGCACAGCAACATGCCGGCTTTCTACCTGCATACGCTGAAGCGTGGTCAAAGACTCGGGAGGCACATGTAAAATACAATCACTCTGAGGAACCGTCAGGCAGGCCAGGCGCCAGCCCTCCGCAAGCTGCTCCTTCGAGAAAAACTCCGTTTCGATTGCGCTGGCCCCGGACACCTTCCCTCGCAAGACCCGTACCTTGCAGGCTTTGCATTTGCCGAACCCGCCGCAGATGCTCACCAGGCCGACTCCCAGATAGCGAGCGCATTCCAGTAAATTTTTTCCCGGCGGGCAATCGCCCCGCCGTCCGACCGGTTCGAATTCGATGTGATAAGTCAAGCTGTATCAGGCTCCGATCCATTCTTTGGCAAGAGTTACCGCTGCCACGGCATCCGGTCGATAAGCATCCGCCCCGGTATACTTGCGGACCTCTTCATCGATCTGTCCCCCTCCTATCATGATCTTCACTCCATCCCTTAACCCCGCTGCCTTGATCGCCTCGATCGTCTCCTTCATAGAATCAAACGCCAGCGTCAGAAACCCGCTCAACCCTACTATCTCCGGCTGCGTCTCCTTGATCTTCTCCACGATCTTCTCTTTGGGTACGTCTATCCCCAGGTCGATCACCTCAAACCCGCTGATGTCCATCATGAACCCGACAATGTCTTTGCCTATGTCATGAATGTCCCCGGCTACCGTTGCCAGCAGAAATTTCCCCAGCTTCTTCTGCTGTATCCCTTCGGTTAGCTTCGGCTTCACTATCTCACTGATCTGCTTCAGAATCTCCCCACTGTAGATCAGGTCCGGTATAAAGTATTCCCCGCTGGCAAACCGCTTCCCCACTATCTCCATCCCCGTCCGGCTGTCCTCCAGTATCTTTAACGGCTCTTCCCCTTTCTCCAGCCTCTCCTTCGTATTCCGGATCGCTTCCTCTTCTTTTAAGTCGGCTAATAACTCCGCTAATTCTCCGGACATTCCTTCCCTCCTTATATACGAAATTCAAACCATGGTTGGTTAGATTAATTATTATTCAGAACTCATTCCGGACCTCGTCCGGAACCAGCCATATTATCTTCCTCAGTAATTCTTAACCATTTATCAATATTCACTCTTCCGCTGCCCTGACTATCCTGTCTGGCTCTGTCTGAACCTGAAAGCATCGATATAGCGCCTGGCCCTTTTATCCCGGGCCAGCAGGAGGTCCGTTGCTAATACAGACGGCCTGACTTTAGCTACATCTACGACCGGACAGGTGACTCCGGCAGCAATGGTCATGGCCAGATAGCTGTAGTTAATCCATAACCTGTCCGGCATTCCATAAGATATGTTGCTTGCTCCCAGGGTCATGTTCACTCCCAACCGGGCCTTGACTTCATGGATGGTCTCCAGCGCGATAACAGCCGAACGGGGATCAGCGCCAACAGCCAGCGCCAGGCAATCGATGACAATATCCTCCCGTGGAATGCCGATTTGCTCTGCCCGGTTGACGATCTTTTCGGCTATTTCAACGCGGGTTTGAGCGTCTTTGGGAATCCCGTTATCATCCTGGGTCAGACCTACTACTGCCGCGCCGTACTCTTTTATTAGCGGCAAGACTCTTTCCAGAGAACGTTTTTCTCCGCTAACAGAGTTGATCAGCGGCTTACCCTTGTATATCTTCAGAGCCGCGATCAGGGCTTCCGGGTTGGCGCTGTCAATACACAGCGGCACATCCGTAACCTCCATCACAGCCTTCACTGCCATAGGCAATATGGGGACTTCATCCATGCCGAAAACCGTGACATTGACATCCAGGACATCGGCTCCGGCTTTGACCTGTTCAACAGCCTCCTTGCGGACTATGTCCATATTACTTGCTTTCAGAGACTCCGCCAGCTTCTTTTTTCCGGCGGGATTGATCCTTTCTCCGATCAGGACCGTGGGACGGTCATCGCTGATAATCACCTCTCTGGTAGCACTGGTCAACTTCGTTTCCATATATTCAATCTCCTCGATGATATCACCCTGCGAAAGTGTGTGGTTGGGGGCTGATGCTTAACATTATTATATAATATTACCACATTACCACCTGTCAATTCCCGGCCCTGCTCAGGGCTGGACATTTTTACTCGTTCACGATCATGCCGGATATTATTTGCCCACCAGTCATGCTGGTGCTATGATTATTCTGGTAAAGCAAATCAGGTAACTTAAGCTTTAAATTGGCGCTTTATTATTGTTCGGCAATATTATTAACAATATGAGGAGGCTATTGTAATGAAAAGGATATTTTTCCTGTCATTCAGCATCATCATTCTGAGCAGCCTGCTACTGACGGCCTGCGGCGGCACTGCCTCGCCATCGCAACCTCCCGCTGCCTCCAGTCCACCGGCGACAACTCAATCGGGCGTTAACATTTCGCAGCCCACTACGTCAGCATCATCTTCGTCCAGTTCCGGCCTGTGGAATGACATGCCAATCTACTCCGGCGCTTCAGAAATACAAAAAGGGGCCTGGGCTATCCCTCCCGCTGAGGGCGACTATTCCAAATTTGAATGGCGTTATTTTGAAACATCCGATAGTTCCGAAGCTGTGGCTAATTTCTACAAAGAACAGATGCCGGGAAAAGGCTGGCAGCAGCAGGGATGGATGGATACTCCGGAAATGAGCTGGGGTGCCTTTAACAAGAACGGCGAAGATGATTCAGCTATGATATGGATTAATACGGAGGACGGCAAAACGGTTTTCGCGACCTGGAGAGGAACGAAATAACCGAAAAGCAAGACCGCCTGAACCCATGAGGAAACATCCTCAATATCGACTCGAATACCCAAGGCCGCTTCCCCCAAGTCCGGGAAGCGGCCTGTCTGTTAGACCCGGCAGCAGTTTCGGTTGAAAAAGCCTTATCGGTGAGTTAATCTAATTACGGCAGGATTATTATTCTGTCCTGTTCGGCGTAAAACGTTTTAGCTTGACGGGAAAGGTCAATAAGTGGGTACACAGCGACTAACAATAACGGCCAGAAAGCCGGGTCAATAAAATTTCAAAAGGTGGTAGAAATGCTGATAAATGAAGTGGAAGCCAAACGGATGCTGCAAGAGGCCGGTATCCCGGTGACCGATACCCGGCTGGCCCATTCCAAAGAAGAAGCAATCTCACTGGCCGGCGAACTGGGCTTTCCTGTCGTCCTGAAGATAGTCTCGCCCGATGTCGTCCACAAGAGTGATGCCGGAGGGGTCAAGGTCGGCCTGAAGACAGCCGCTGAAGTCGAAGCAGCCTACGAACAGATCCTGGCTTCGGTAAAGGCCAAATATCCATCCGCGAATATCCTGGGGATCGCCGTCCAGCAGATGGCCCCGGCAGGTTTGGAAGTCATTGTCGGTATGACTGAAGATTCCCAGTTCGGCCCGGTCCTGATGTTTGGCCTGGGGGGAGTATGGGTGGAGGTGATGCGGGATGTCTCTTTCCGTGTAGTCCCTTTAACCCGGCCGGACGCTTCGGCCATGATCAAGGAGATCAAAGGCTACAAGCTGCTCACCGGTTTGCGGGGTCAGCCCCCGGTCGATATCAGCGCCCTGGAAAACATCCTCCTCAGGGTGTCCCGTTTTATCAGCGCCAATCCCCACATCAAGGAACTGGACCTGAATCCGGTCCTGGCTTATCCTGATGGAGCGGTAGCGGTGGATGCCCGTATTATCACCGCGGACGATCCCGCTGTCGCTCCGGTCCCTTCTCCCAGGGCTAACCTGGGAGACCTGGACTGCCTGTTTTACCCTCAATCGGTGGCTGTGGCCGGAGCTTCCAATAATCCCTCCTCCCGGGGTTACGACTTCATGAGTCACCTGCTGGACTTCGGATTTAAGGGGAAAATCTATCCCATCAGCCTGAAAAGCCCGGAAGTCCTGGGTGTGAAAGCCTATCCCTCTCTGGAGGCTGTTCCTGACAGAGTGGAGCACGTCATTTATGCCATCGGTCTGGAGAACCTGCCTGCCTTTCTGGACAGCGCGCATCAAAAGGGGGTCAGGTCCGTTCATATCTTCTCGGCCAGAGGGGCGGAGACCGGCCGTGCGGATGCGAAAGCCCTGGAATCAGAGATCAAGAAAAAAGCCCAGGAGTACGGTATCCGTCTGCTGGGACCCAACTGCATGGGCGTTTATTGCCCGGAGTCCGGCTTCTCTTTCTGCGGCAACTTCTCCAAAGAGGCCGGGGACGTGGGCGCCATCATCCAGAGCGGAGGCAGTTCGACTGATATCGCCCGTTACGGGGGATTGAGAGGGCTCCGCTTCTCCAAGCTGGTCAGCTACG
>JAQULX010000303.1 GCA_028718465.1 Dehalococcoidales bacterium
GCAGAAAGGATGGTAAAAGCACGTTCCGATCTCTTCAAACATACTCAGAGGCTTGCCTGTTCTGAAGCTGACTAGCTTCCTACAGGCTCATTATTCAATTAGAAAAGAGTTGGTCTTGTTAAACCGGCTTTGTCGCGGTCCGCCGGTTGCCCGGCTTCTATACAGCCTCCGTACCCGTCAGGACGAGCATATAATAATTGGCCTGCCTCTCTTTTCTCTGCAGGTCCCTGTGATGCCCGGTATCTCCCGGGAGAGTGGCAGGCTAATCATCATTGAACGGAATTCAACCAGTCCGCCCGCTATAGTCTATCCGCCGTCAAGAGAGTGTTTTTCCTTCATGGTAAACCACCCGGCCGGGTCTTTCATATACTCGTAGTAATCATATAGTGACATGTGATGGGCGGCTTCCTCTCTTTCAAGGGTTTGATAATAATTCTTTTCTGCTGGAAAAGAGGCCTTCCCGGCCCGGTCCCGATAAAAATCACGGGTTTTATTTTCCATATTCATCGCGGTCTGCACAGCTTCCAGTTCGGTAGCGGTAGAAATTACGTTTTTTTCGGCGCTGGCAAAGAGCGTTTCAAGCTCCTTGCCTCCGTGGGGCGGAATATCGACTTCCGGCCAGGACCTGTTTGCCTGAATGGCTTTATAGATTTCCTCAAATTTCAGGCGGTGTAGGTCCTCTTCTTTCGCCAGTTGCTGAAAAAGGCTTTTACCCAGAGCATTTTGGCTGGCCTGGGCGGCTTTCAGGTAGAATTCCTTTCCATCGATCTCCATTTGAATCGCGGTCCTGACGGCTTCAACAGTCTGCATTTGTTCACTCATATCGTTCTCCTTTTCCTGACTTCCTGTCTTCTATACTCGCATTTTCAAAGTATACTTATATTTTAGAACATATCCCGGTATTTAATTCTCCTAATTGGGAAAAGGTATCTTAACCGCCTGAAACTAATAGTTTAAACGCAATTAAAGGGTGCTATAATGTATTTATAGCTGACTGATAAATAAGTCGCTTAGGATGGGATGGGGGAGGATAACATGCTGACTATACTCTTGGTTATCGGTCTTATCTTGTTGTTACTATGGATACTTGGATTGGTTCTGGAATTCATAACCGGCCCTCTTCTCTGGATCATCTTGGCGGTTGCTGTGGTGCTGATTGTTTGGTGGCTGATAAGAGCCGTATTTAGACGCACCTGACCTGCCGGCCCCATTTCAAAATAACTCCATATGTAACGCAATAAATACACCCTGGATACAGCGTGTAGGGGCGGGTCTATGACTCTCCGCCAAGACATTCATCCTCCTGTCACCCTGGAGGAGCCTCACTCCCTGTCTTCTGAGGCGACGAAGGGTCTCAGGGAGGGGGGAATCGTTGCGCTGGCGTTACCCGCCCGCTAAAGGATATCCATAATCAAGTGTAGGGGTGGATCTCGGACCCACCCGCCCAAACCATCCTCCCCCTGCCTTGAAAAGTACGAAATGACCCTGACCCGGTCTCCCTCTCTCCTTCCTTAATCCTTAATCTTTAATCTTTTATCGTCATTCCCCCCACCCCCCACCCCCCAACACCCGCCCTTCCCCTGGCCGCCAGGTGAGTTATTCACTTGTGCTTGGCATTCCCTTGTGCTACCTTTATTTTGAAATGGAAGAGCGGATTGTGGTAGTAATCGGCGGTGGGGCGGGTGGAATGATGGCAGCCGGCAGGGCCGCGGAGAGCGGCGCCCGGGTGCTCCTGCTGGAGAAGATGCAGCAGACCGGCCGGAA
Organism: Dehalococcoidales bacterium; assembly: GCA_028718465.1. Next base: position 1,765 of record JAQULX010000303.1, read on the forward strand.
GGTCCTGGTCAGCGGTAAGACCCGCTGCAACCTCACCAACGCCGCCGATCTGGACGATTTTATCCTGGCTTATGGGCGCAATGGACGCTTCCTCTACAGTGCCTTCAGGCGGTTTTTCCGGGAGGACCTGCTGGCCCTGATGAAGCGCTATGGTGTGGAGACCAGGACCGAGCGCGGAGGCCGTATTTTCCCTGTGTCCGGTGATGCCCGCGATGTTGTCCGGGCATTGGAACATTATCTTGAAGACACCCGTGTGGAGGTCCGGCGGCATGTGCGGGTTACGGATATCCTTTTGGACGAAGGACACGTCACGGGGGTGCGCTCCGAAAAAGCGGACTATCCGGCCGTGGCGGTGGTCCTGGCAGCGGGCGGGGCTTCCTGGCCGGCGACCGGGTCTACCGGTGACGGTTACCGGATGGCGCAGGCCGCAGGCCACACCATCGTCAGTTTGAGACCGGGACTGGTCCCGCTTACCGTTAAAGAAATCAAACTGGCCCGTAGCATGCAGGGCGTCAGCCTGAAAAACGTCAGCCTGACCCTCTACCGGTGCCCGGCTGAGGAAATCGGCCGGCCGCAGTCCGCCAAAAAGGTCATCGATTCCCGCCGGGGCGAGATGATGCTGACCCACTTCGGTCTCGGCGGGCCCATCACGCTTCAGATGAGTCTGATGGCGGTGGATGCCCTGGAGCAGGGCCCGGTCAGCGCCGCCATCGACCTGAAACCTGCCTTGAATAAGGAACAGCTTCAGGCGAGGTTGCAGCGTGATTTCGACAGCTACAGCAAGCGGACTTTTCAGAATATATTAAAGGGACTGTTGCCTCAGAAAATGATGGGTCCTATCGCCGAATTGAGCGGAATCCTTCCCGATAAGCCCGGCCACCAGATCAACGCGGTAGAGCGGGACCGTCTGGCGGACCTGCTGAAATCGTTGCGTTTCAATATCACCGGCTCGCTGCCCCTGAGTGCGGCCATGGTGACGGCGGGCGGGGTTTCCCTGAAGGAAATCGATCCGCGCACGATGGCCTCGCGGCGCGTTAAAGGGCTTTATTTGTGTGGTGAAGTAATGGATATCGATGCGGATACCGGTGGTTATAACCTCCAGGCGGCCTTCTCCACCGGTTTCGTCGCCGGAGAAAGCGCCGCCCGGTTTGTTCAGGAGTCTTGAAGCAGGTTGATGCCCATTTCCTTTAGACCTTCCGACAGGGTTTGCAGAGGCAGCCCCACCACGTTGTAATAATCTCCGGCTATCTTTTCTACGATAAGAGCTCCCTTCCCCTGTATTCCATAAGCTCCGGCCTTATCCAGCGGCTCCCCGGTCTTGATATAGCTGTCTATTTCCTGTGGACTTAGCTTTTTTATATAAACCCGGGTGGTTGCCGTCCGCGTAATCGATTTCCCCGTGGCTGAGTCCAGGATCGTAAGACCGGTGATAACCAGGTGAGATTTACCGCTTATTGCCCGGAGCATTTTCCGGGCTTCGCCGGCAGTGTGCGGCTTCCCGAGGAGTTTGCCTCGCAAAACACCGAAAGTATCGGCGGCGATGATAATGGCGTCAGCGTGTTTTGCGGCGGCTGCCCGGGCTTTGCCCTGGGAGATTGACGCAGCCAGGTCCTGCGGGTTTAAAGATGGGTCGAGCTTCTCCTCATAATCGGCGGGATCGACGGTAAATGTTAATCCGGTCTTCTCCAGCAGTTCCTGCCGCCGCGGGGAGGCGGAGGCGAGTATTATTTGTCTGCTGTTCATCGGTCTTCCAGTATCTCGCAGAACTCCTGCATTTTGGTCCTCACCTCTTCACGGGAGGTAATAGTCTCATCCAGCAAATCGATATCCAGTGTCAGCATCGGCACATCGATTTCATTAAGAATGTCCTTGTAGGCCTTGATAAGACCGGCTGCCTGCCGGCAGCCGACATGGGCATAGAAGACCGCCCCATCGACCCTGAAATCCCGGGCGCACTGAACAGTCCCTTTAAATATTTTGTCGCCTGCAGGCCCGTAGGTGGCATTCTCCGGGAACATAAAGGACTTGATAGCGAGGCTCTCCAGCGGTTTGTCCGGTTGCAGGCTTCTTTCTTCCCAGTAGCTGAAGAGGGGCTCGACCACGCTTACTGCGCCGAATTCCCGGGAAATCTCGCCGAGATACCCCATTAGATAAGGCGGAGGCATGAACAGGCTCATCAACCGGAACCGCTCGCTGGGTAGCGCTCCCTGGTGATTTTTCACCATTTCGGCCAGCTCATCACGCAGGGTTTCCAGGTAGGTAATCACATCCGGGTGCCCCGGGGTAAGGTAAAGCGACATCATGAATTCGGTGAAGCGGTGCATGGGAAAGGGAGATGGTACGGCCTTGCGCAATTCAAATATCTCCCGGTAGAGCTCGATTTGCCTGTTGAGACGGGCTACAATCTCCGATAAACGGTCCATATTCATCTTTTTCCCGGTAACATTTTCCAGGAAAGCAATCATGTCCTTCATCTCGGCGACGATGTATTGAATTTCCTTCGGACTGCTATTGTAGGGTATATCCATGAAAAACCCGGGGCAGCGGTTCATCTTGACCAGTATCTCTCCGCTTTTGGCGGAGTTATCGCAGCTCAGATTCGACCAGAGCACGGCATCCGGACGCGGCATGTCTCCGGCGGCATAAGCCCCGGCCATGACACGGTGGGCCGAGCAAATCTCGGTCGCCAGTCCCATTTCAGAGGCCTTGGCGATCATTGGCCCTACGTTGCCTGTGAAGACCGGCACCATCCAGCACGTGGTCTCCGCG
>JAQULX010000304.1 GCA_028718465.1 Dehalococcoidales bacterium
CCGAACATCTCGCTATAAACAATCCAAGATCTGGGTTAGTCTGCCAACTGACTTCTTTCTTCCTTTTTTCAGCCATTTGTAACCCCTTGTAACCCCTTGCATTTTCAATGGGTTACATAATGAAAGCCAGCTGATAGAGCTGTATATACTGATATATCTATATTTCTATATATATTATAGTTATTTGTAACCCCGTAACCCCTGTAACCCGCAATTACACACCTCGTATAGAAAAGAAATATAATACATGTATCTACCTCATCATTATTTTATTTATATATATACGATGGTATGTTGTAAAAAATGGGGTTACGGGGTTACATTTTGCCAGAATCCCTTCTATTACTGCATTTCAGCGTATCCCCATGTGAAAATGACGGGTTACATTTGGATCTACAGGGGTTACACTTTTTCTTTGACAAGAGGCTTAACCTCTTCTATATCTGTATCGAGCTCTATAGCAAAGACTTTGCAGTTAATGCCATATGGCCCGCCAGGCATGAGCACCAGCCGGTCGGGCACTCCAACAAAACCGGGGCTTGTAAACTTAAGCGCTATGCCTCCCACGGCTTTAACTGCTTTTATCTGTTATTTGTTCTATGTAGTTTCTCCAAAATACTGAGAGCGAAATGCCCTCAAACCCTTTGCACATCAGGCTTACTCCCCTACGGCAACCCAGCCATATACACTTCATCCTGGTACAAGTAGAACAAGAAGAACAACTTTTCCCTATATATCTATACGCGCGTATATGGGTACAGGTTTCTATTTCCTTTATGTTAAAAGCCATTTTGAATATAAGGGAAAAAGTTGTTCTGTTCGTTCCACCTGTCCTCAATCAGTCCGTTTATAGATCCGCTGCTACGAAGTCTTGGTACGCTCCCACCCGCTAACGCGTAGCGTCCGGCATGTTCTCAAGGCGCTCCATCAAAAACCAGTGATATGAGCATTAGATCTATACCATCCATCATCATGACCTCTTTACATATTTTTTCTCTCAAACAAACCCTTCTACGACAAGTTGTCGGGGTAGGCTGTCGTAGCGGTAAAACCCCTGATTTCATGCGGCTTTCAGGCTTTTTTACCGACAACTTCTTTATTTTTCCCTATATATTACTTTACGCGTGTGTGTTGCATGTACAGGGTCCTATTCCCTATATGCTAAATGCTATTTCGAATATAAGGAGTATAGTTGTCACAGTTGTCGAAAATTGCCCTCAAACCCTTTATACAACAGGCTTTCTCTTTAGCGACACTCGTCAGTAAAACCTCTGCTCACCATAGATAGGTAAATACTTCCTATCTTTTGTCCTCTCCCACCCGCTAACGCGAGTCATAAGAGCTGCTATCGCGTAGGAATCCGAGGGCTTCAGTTCATCAGGCCTTCGGCAAAAGCACTCAGCTCAAATCTCGGCGTCACTTGCCCGCAGTTCATTAAGATAATAGGCTCTTGTAGGATGTCCTCTTTTTCCTGATTTCAAATCAGAAAAATCAATATTACCAATGCTGTTACTGATAAGTCTTACTATGGATTCATGCTAAATGTCTGATTTTTCAGCGATCAGAGTTCCTTCGCCATCGAGATATAGATGGCATGGACTATACTGGGCCTGACTCCGGTACTTTCGCACAAACTAGAGCAAAAGTTCTTTCCTTCTGTTACGCCATATCTGCATATGAGATCCGCTCAGAGTTGAGCCGATTGAACTCTCCACTCAATCCATATCTGGTGTCAGTAATATTTGAAATGTCGCGTAATATGCGAAAATGTTCTTTATCAAAACACTGAGCAACGTACAGTCTGTCTGCCCAAGTTGTATCGTGGGTATCGGCGAAATGCCGTATTTATTTTGAAGTCTTTACTGAATGGCTTCAATAAGAATCCTTTTTATGAAACCCACTATGGAATTAGTGAACTTACTCTTTTTTGAGTAATTTGGAATATAAGTCCGTTATATAATGTCCTGATTATATGAAAAACCTTGATACATAACAGTTACAGTGATAGAGTAATGCTATTATGAACCTCTCGACCGACTCAACAAAAGAATACTGCCTGTCAAAGCCCGGAGCAACGGTAGCCTGTCCTTCCAGTCCGGAGCAAACTGCATTTGTGGCCGCCGGTAAAGTTTTTGCGCTTTTTTCCACGAAGAATAATAAGCCAGCAGTTTTACTGAAGTGTGATCCCTTTGTCGCTGAGGAGCTCCGGAATCAATATCCCGCCATACAGCCCGGGCAGCATTTAAATGAGCCAGACTGGAACACCCTCATCTTGGATGGTACGATACCGGACAGCGAAATACTTTGGATGATCGACCATTCGTATGAACTGGTTACTAAACCGCAAAGCCAGTAAAGTGAAAGCTCTTAAGCCTTCCTGTTTTGATTGGCTGAAAACGCACTATACCAGAAAATACTCCACTTGAACTCCTGTTCCATGAATTTATTGCTTCTTCATCCGGTTACAACTACAATGTACATATGTATTGAGGAGATGATCATAAATTATAGCTAGGAGAGTAGTCTCAATAACAGTACTTCTTTTAACAGCAATTCTTTCTGCATGCAGTATCAGCTCTGTCCAGATAGATTACCTTTCGGTATTAATGTGGTCTGACTACCAGTACGGTATAAGCACAAACAATCCACTGGAAGCATCAATGATTGACAGCGAGATTGGAGTTATTAAAAGGTATGTTTATCCTATGCCCAAGAAATCCGGCGATATAAATTTCATCAATAGTTTTGACGTTGGAGATCATCTTTACAGTATTCGTGATATTGAGACTACAGAGGCTATTACCGTTTTGAAGAACGGGCAGTATTACAAGATTGGCAGGATGCGTACTCCACTGGGCTTGGTATGGGATGATAAGGTGTATTTCCTGTATACGCATGTTTATCCCGATGAAAATAAAGCTAAAAACTTGGGCCGTCAGATAGGAAGCATCCTGCGCTCAGGTATTAGAACTGAAGAGGCAATCAATGGAGATTTTACGGCTTCTGATTTTGCTCTGGCTAACAATTCGTCAGGCCTGGCTTTGTTCCCCACAGGCAGTGAAATACATCACATAAAAGGATTTGAAGCTAATCAGGCAATTGCTGTAATAGATAAAGATGGCAATATACATTATGCCAGGTATTATAAGTGGTTTGACCGATAGCTTTTGTTCCTCGTACCTTTTATGGAACTATTTGCTTATTTCCTCGTCTGATTAAAGTAGGAAGGTAATATTTTATAAAGGACAGCCTGATGAAAAGAGCATTTCTGATTGCATTTATGCTAATCCTGTACCTCAGCACTTCTTTATATGGCTGTGTGTCAACAACAAATGAACCCGGCTTCTCCGCCACAGCACAGGCACAAACTTCAGAGAACAAAGTGTATGTTCCTTCATATGCTTTATCTCAGACACCGGAGAATACACCTGACACCGAAAAAGATAATGCTGCACAAAAAAGCATCAGTAAAGATCAGTCAGACAAGCCACCAAAATTAACTGTTAAAGCTGGCAATACAGAATTTTCTGCCGTCCTTTGCGGATATTCCTGGTCTATTGATAATGGCGATGGAACCAGCATGAGCATTGACGCATCTTCAGTAATCCCTCCGGAATGCGTAAAATACCAAGTGGCAAATCCCCCGGTTATTGAGCATAATTCGCCAGTGACATTATACTTTGAAATAGAACCATATGAATGCATATACCACATATGGGAGAATAATGAACCTGTTTGCGAGCAATCTATAAGCAATTTTACAATTATTCCGGACAGGGATGGATTGATTATATATGAAGTAATCGCGCGGTGGGAAGCAGGCAGGGCAGCATATGCGTTTGCAGTCAAGGTTGATCCTGAATATCATTACAACAATGAGCCTATACCTGCTGAAAATATTGAGAAAATTACGATATCAGAATACATTTTTGATGAAACATATGATTATTACAGCAGGCTTGAAAGCAACACAGCAACTATAACTGACACCGCAGATATAAATGTTTTTGCAGAAATCTTCAATTCAAAAGAGATGGAAATCGGTGCCGTCTATGATATGCTTTACAACAGGGATATGATGCAGATTACCATGAAAGACGGCAGTGTTCTCTGGTTCTCTCTTAATTATAATGAAAAGAGCATTAATTTTTATGATGGCGGATTCCGGTTTTTCATAAATGATCAGCAGACCAGCCTCCTATTCAGCCGATTGCTCTCAAAAGCTATGCTTGAAAATAATACATCTGTGCCGGATGAAGTAATGCCTGCGGCCATGCCGGATGATTTTGATTTTATTGTCACATATGGTGTGGGCGGCTTAAATGCAATGGATACATTCAAAGGCCTTTATACCAGGGACTTGATTGAAGCAGGCACTGCAGATGCACCAGTACAACTGTCTCAGCAGGAGATGATGCAAATATATTCAGAAATGAGAAGGATAAACATAATGCAATATCCGTATACTTATTCGCCTTTGCGTATACTGGGCTCCGGCTTAAATGATAGATCACATGTTGACCCTTATTATA
>JAQULX010000305.1 GCA_028718465.1 Dehalococcoidales bacterium
GAAAATTATTGCTAAGGATGGAAAGGAAATACAAACCGAAATAAACGCCAGTTTAATTGATTACCAAGGGAAACCAGCTAATATGGCCATCATACGTGATATCACCAAACGTAAGCAGATGGAAACGGCGTTGAAAGCCAGCGAAATGCGAAACCGTTCGATAGTGGAGGTTCTACCAGATATCATCATCAAAATTAATCAAGATGGAGAGTATCTGGAGATCATGGCTTCTCCTGATAATACGAACAAGCTTGCTAAACCCAAAGAAGAATTATTGGGTAAAAGAATTACGGATATATTTCCGGAAAATGAAGCCAAGCGTATTATGGAAGCCATAAAAATAAGCTTTGATACTCACACTCTCCAGATAGTTGAATACGAACTAATAGTTGCTGATGGGAGACTATGTTTTGAGGCGCGTATTATTCCATCATCTGAAAAAGAGGCTTTTGCTCTTATCCGCGACATTACCGAGCAGAAAAAGGCAGAAGCGGGGAAGCGGGAACTGGAGAGGAAGGCACAGGTAACCAGCCGCCTGGCTTCAATCGGCGAGATGGCCTCCGGCATCGCCCACGAGATAAACAACCCCTTAACCAGCGTGGTCGGCTTTTCCGAACTGCTGATGGAGAAGGAACTGCCCGAAGACTTAAGGAAGGACGTGGAGATTATCCACAGCGGCTCACAGCGGGCCGCCGACATCGTGAAGAGGCTGCTTATCTTCGCCCGCCAGCACAAACCGGAACGGACCAATATCAGCATCAACGAGATAATCGCAAGCACCCTGGCCCTGCGTAAGTATGCTCTGGAGACGTCCAACATCGAGGTGGAAACCCGGCTCGATAGCGGACTGCCCTGGACGGTGGCCGATGCCGGCCAGCTCCAGCAGGTATTCCTCAATATCATCGTCAATGCCTAGACGGCGATGAAGAAGGCCCACGGCAGGGGCAGGCTTGTCATCAAGACGGAGCAGGCAGGCGATAAGATACGAATATCGTTTGCCGATGACGGGCCCGGCATAGCCGGGGAGAACCTGGAGAGGATATTCGACCCCTTCTTCACCACCAAGGAGGTGGGTGAAGGGACCGGCCTGGGCCTGAGCCTCGCCCACGGCATCATCGCCGAGCATAACGGCGAGCTGTATGCCGAGAGTGATGAGGGCAAGGGGGCCACCTTCTTCGTCGAGTTGCCCATCGTAGCGGAAGAGGAGGTGAAGGTGGAGCAGGTTGAGGCGGTCGAGTCAGCCGGGAAGGCCGTCGGGGGGCGGATACTGGTGGTGGATGACGAGCCGACCATACTAGCGTTGCTGAAGAAGGTACTCGGTGGTGAGGGTTACGAGGTGACGACGACAGGTAGCGGCAAAGAGGCCCTGGGGATGATTAAGGGCCAGAGGTACAGCCTTATCATCTGTGATATCAAGATGCCCGGCCTGAGCGGTACCGAGCTGTACGATGAGCTGGGTAAGATAGCCCCTTCCCTGCAGAAGAGGGCCATCTTTATCACCGGAGATGTCATTGGCCCCGGCACCAGGGAGTTTCTTAAGAGGACGAGAGTCCCTTACATAAACAAGCCCTTTGATATCGCCGGCCTGAAGAAAGAGGTAAAGCGGGTAATGAAAGATCAGAAGTGAGATTGAGACATAGTAATCCCCTGGAAGTAACTCTCACTTGTTTTGTTCAAAAGGCCTCTTAGTATGCCGGAATTGAGCACAATCTCTGACTATTATCATGTCTAGGCTCACTGGTGACACTGTTAGTTTTACTGCTTCCCCTATTGTCCCAAATTTCTAAAGGTGTCAGTGGGGATATTATATCCGATTCGTTTTAACGTTGCACGATAGATTCACATTGTACCAGAGATCGGGCCATTGACATTCACTCTTAGGTAGCGATAGACTAGATTCCTCATATAATAATCAATGGCGCAATAAACCAAAAGTAATCTATACGATTATGGCTATAGTAAGCGGGTAAAATAATCACCTCAAGCCAAATCACTCCTGTTTGGTGAATACAGGGAATAACAGAATGGAGCAAAGCAAGATAAGACGACCCTCAGTTGAACCAAAGGTGCCGCAGGATCTGGCTGTTAAAGCGGACAGTACCAGATTGGTATTGCAACAGGATACCTCCAGCACAAAGCCAGAGCATATGGAACAATACTCCAAGGGATGTGGTAAAGAATTACAGTGCCTTCACAATATCTGTAAGATATTCGAAAACTCTCCCGGCATGTTCGATCAAACATGCCGGGAGATCATTAACCTTCTCCCCAAAGCCTGGAAATATTCTGGCATTGCTTGTAGCGAGATTATACTCAAAGGAAAGGTTTTCAGAACAGATAATTACCAGGACACTAAATGGAATCTTTCCTCAGATATAAAGATGCATGGGATAAAGGTTGGTGTTATCAAGGTATCGTATTTAGAAAAATGCCCATATCTTGATGAAGGACCTTTCCGACCAGAAGAGAGGCTATTGCTGGATGTCATTGCCGAACGGTTGGGAAAAGCTGTCGAACAACAGGAAACACAACAGATGATGGAACGGAATGAACATTGGTATCACCTCTTGGCCGACAACGTTTCCGATGTTATTTGGACAGCAACCATGGATCTCAAATTTACCTACTTCAGCCCTTCTGTTACGAGGATGAGAGGTCATACGGTTGAAGAAGCCATGGCAGAGACATTGGAAAAGATGTTGACGCCGACATCCTATACTATCGCAATGAGCGTCTTGGAGGAAGAGCTGTTGATAGAGGCTAATCCCCATAAAGAACTGAACCGGTCGCGTGTGTTGGAACTTGAGGAGTATCGTAAAGACGGCTCATCTATCTGGGTTGAGATTAAAATGAGTTTCCTACGGGACCAGAACGGGAAGGCTGTAGGCATTCTTGGTGTTACGCGGGATATCACGAAACGAAAGCTGGCAGAGGAAACCATCCGTCAACTAGCCTACTATGACGCGATTACTGGTCTGCCCAACCGCACACTGCTATATGACCGTATGAATACGGCAATAGCTCAGGCTGAACGGGACCGTAAGATGCTTGCCGTACTGGTGCTGGATTTGGATAGATTTAAGAATATCAATGATAGATTTGGACACGAAGTGGGAGATTGTCTCCTTAAGCACGTCAGTAAACGAATAACAGATGTACTGCGTAAAACTGATACTGCTGCTCGAATGGGTGGCGATGAGTTTGTGATCCTTTTACTAAGCCTGACTAAAATAGAATATGTGAGCACAGTCGCAGAAAAAATCGCGGAGGCTTTTCGCCAGCCATTTGTGATAGATGGCCAGGAAGTGATATGCACAGCCAGTATGGGAATTGCGACATATCCGCATGATGGTAAAGACGTCGATGGGTTAATCAAGAATGCTGATATTGCTATGTATCGTGCTAAGGAGCGAGGCAGGAATAGATACGAGTTCTCCGCAAAAGCGCGCTAGCAATTGTATCAATACGAAACAACCTAATTGGTAACATCCGAATTAGCATATAGTTTACGGCTAGAAAAGATTCTGAGTGTTATCTGCCCTACTCATTGAAGACAGGGCATTAATAGTAACCTGCAATAACCGTGAATTTAATGAAGCCTCATTTCCCACTTCCTCAAAGTATTCAGAGTTTGAAAGCTTTTGCATTTCCCCAAACTTTTTAGATTAGATCACAGATCTTACTTGTGAATAACCTATTGCCCAGTAATACGTTTATTATATATGGAATATTTTTGAGAGAAGGGGGTCAAGTTATGGATAAAAGAATTACAGTCATTGCGGTTACTCTGCTGACAACTGCAATATTATTGGGAGGATGTGTCAGTCAACAACCGGCAGAACCTGCGATCGCAGTCAAGGACTCAGACGGGGCCAGGGATGCCTCTTTGTCATATATTCATTCCGCTGGAGGGAATGAGGCTCCTTCCCCCGGTGGCGATTGGAGCGCTGAGGATATCACCCCAGATCTACTGGGTAGCACTACCCTGCAATTCACAAAGGATGATTGGACGGTTACTGTTACCTATCCCGTAGTAGCACCTGAGAACGTTATATATACCGTGGTGGTAGAGAGCCAGGGAAACGGCTGGTATTGGAAAGGGACTGTTATGCCATCCGGAAATGTCTCTGAAATAATCCCATTCGGTAAATTTAGTGAAGAAAGAAGCATGGAAATAGCCAGGGAATTTCTTATCGGTAGCCCAACCTTTAGTTTTGACGGCATCGAAGAAAGCCTGGAATTAATAGAGACCCTTTATCCCGATATAGAGTTTGCTTGGCAGTTCATTTTTGAGTTTGACTGCCGTCATCCCGGATACGGTGACAGAACCGGTGAAATACTGGCTCAGGTAATAACACACCACCGGGCTTCTATTGCTATCGAGATGTATGAGGTTGTATCGGCGATAATGGATGAAAAGTGGGATATGATCCAACAAAAGCAAATCGATTCCTCAACACCTCCGCCAGCGCCAGTACCGGCTGCGCCAAACGACAGCATGGTAACAGCCAGGGTTATTGATATCATAA
>JAQULX010000306.1 GCA_028718465.1 Dehalococcoidales bacterium
TTTTTTTATGACTATAAGAGTTAAGCCATCAACTCCGGTTATAATCACCTCCTCTCCGGGTGAGATAGTCCCGGATTCAGAAATTGCGCTCCACAGTTCACCTTTATAAAAGACCGTCCCTTCCGGGCTCAGGGACTGACGTACCACGGCCTTTTTACCCATCAGGTCCTCTCTGCCGGTAGACGCCTGCCGGCGGTGTGTTCCGGCCACTTTAAAGGCCGCAAAAGCCACAAAACACGCCACTATAATAATCACCGTGAAGATAGCCCACCAGTCAATTTGAAACACCGGCGCCCCTCCTTGAAACAATATCAGGGACCCGATAATGAAGGCCACCAGTCCGCCGCCAAAGAGCAGTCCGAACCCGGAGGTGAAAAACTCGGCGATAAAAAGACCGAAGGCCAGGATGATAAGCAGTACTCCGGTCCAGTTGACCGGCAGGGTCCCCAGTGAATAAAAAGCCAGCAGCAGGCTGATCGCACCGATGATGCCGGGGAAGATCAGTCCGGGATTAAAGATCTCCGCCATGATGCCCAGGGAGCCGATGCTGAGCAGAATATAAGCGATAGTCGGGTCGCTGATAGCATAGAGGAAGTCCTGGATCCAGTTCATTCCGGTCTCGTTGACGGCCGCGCCCGCGGTATTCAGGGTCACGGTCGAGCCGTCGATCAGGGTCACCGTCCTTCCGTTCAACTGACTCAGCAGGTCATCCAGGGTCGACGCCGTCAGGTCTATCACATTCATCTCCAGGGCCTCGACCTCGGTGATGGAAACGCTCTCCCGCACCGCCTGTTCCGCCCAATCGGCATTACGGCCGCGCGCCTCCGCGATGCTGCGGATATAGGCAGCGGCATCGTTCACGACCTTCTCCTCCATCGTCTCGTCAATCTCTTCACCGCCCACGGCCACCGGATGAGCGGCCCCGATGGCGGTATTGGGGGCCATAGCCGCCACATGCGCCGACATAGTGATAAACACTCCGGCAGAAGCCGCCCGGCCGCCGGAAGGCGCAACGTAGACCACCACCGGCACCCTGGCGTTGGTGATGCTCACCACAATGTCACGCATCGCCGTATCCAGGCCGCCGGGAGTATCCATCCGGATGATGCAGGCCGCATCTCCCTTCTCAGCCGATTCCTCGATTCCGTCCTTGATAAAATCCGCCAGCACCGGATTGATAGCCCCTTTGACTTCCAGGACAGTAACGCCCGGGGCCTGGGCCTGCACCGTCAGGGACAAAAGGCCCACGGCTAAAAACGCTATAAAGACAGCCAGCCGAATGTACTTAAAAACTGCCAATTACATTACCTGCCTCATATGTTGTAAGATGATTATAACTGGTATGAAGAACTGTAGCAATCCATTAAATTCAAAAATCGCAATTCGATCTCAATTCAGACCGCTGATATTTAATCCAGGAACTACCCGGGCCATTTGAATTTCGGATCCGGCGACTGGTCCGGATTTATCGTTTTGGATTCCGAATTTCTTTATTCTTAACATCAGCCGGGATTGAAAAAGGAGAAGCATGGAAGGCAATATCGAAGGGCGCAACCCGGTGCTGGAAGCTTTGCGGTCGGGACGACCGGTCAGCAAAATAATGCTGGCGAAAAACACAGTCCGGCACGGCGCTATCGCCGAAATAATTCATCTGGCGCAGTCCGCCGGAGTTCCGGTTGAATATGTCGAACGGCAGGCCATAGACCGCCGGAGCCGGACCGGCGCCAGCCAGGGGGTGATAGCCGTTGCGGCCGCCCGGGAATACGCCGACCTGGATGATTTGCTGGCCATTCCGGAGACCAGGGGAGAGCCGGCTTTTTTCCTGATCCTGGACGGCGTTGAAGACCCCCACAACCTGGGAGCCATCCTGCGGACGGCTGACGCCGCCGGTGTCCACGGGGTCATCACCCGCGAACGCAGAGCAGTCGGACTTACTCCGGCAGTCGAAAAAGCCTCGGCCGGGGCACTGGAGTACATACCGGTCACCCGGGTAGCCAATATCGCGCAGACCATCGAGGCACTCAAAAGGGGAAACATCTGGGTGGTCGGCATCGACCGCTCAGGCAAGACCCCTTACACGCAGATAGACTATAAGCCCCCCACCGCCGTCGTGATCGGTGGGGAGGGGAAGGGACTTTCCGAACTGGTCCGCCGCCGCTGCGACTTCCTGGCCAATATCCCGATGAAGGGAAGGATCACCTCCCTCAATGCTTCCGTCGCCGCCGGCATCGTGATGTACGAGGTGGTGGGGCAGCGGGCGGGGAAGAGTGAGTGAAACGGAGTCTAATCGAGATACCCATGTTCATATTTCTCCCGACATTGCGTTATAATACTCAGTAAGCAAAGTCCAGGAGGAATAATATGGCACTCTCTCTTCCATTCCAGCCCAAAGCGGATATCGATCTCCAGTCTGACGCCAGCGCCTTCCCCGGCGCCGCTCTTCCGGTCAGGATAAGGCTCACACCCAGGGAAGAAATCAAACCGCGCGAGGTGCGGCTGGAGCTGGTCGGCCGGGAAACATATTATGTAAGGCAGCATTCAGGCGGCAAAAACGGCGGCACCCGCATCGTCCGGAGAACCGCTGATTTCAACCTGATCACGCGAACCCTGGCCCAGCAGCCGGTGCTCACCAGAGGCATCGAGCAGTACTGGGATACCTCACTGGCCCTGCCGCCCGAAGCTCCCCCCACCTCCCGGGGCAAGCTGGTCGACGTCCGCTGGGCGCTGAAGTCGGTGATCGATATCCCCATGCGTCCGGACCATTCAAGCGAAGTGCCTGTTCTCGTCTATAAGCTGCCCCCCCAGTCGGAGGCGTTGGCTACCGCCCCGGCGGATAAAGCCTTCGATGAATGCCTCCTGAAGATGGAAGCCCCGCACGTGGCGGCTGCCGGCGACACCCTGATAGGACATTTGCATCTCGAAATGAGAAAAGAAATCAATGTCCGCGGCATCCGCGTGGAGTTGATATCATATGAAGACGCCGGAGCCCGGAAAGAGTCAGCGGTCGCGGCCTCCCGGCAGGTCGCGGAATCACTGGCCATAGGCCCCCATGAAATGCGGTCATTTGAATTCGCGCTGTCCATTCCTGTGGACTCCCCTCCCTCAATGGTCTCGCCGCACAGCTCCCTGCGCTGGGTCCTCAAAGTATCCCTGGACCGCCGTTTCCGGGGCGACTTCAATATCGAGCAGGAAGTCCTGGTCTACAATGCCCCTGAAGGAAAGAGCTAAATACACTGTTTTCCCCAATTTCGCGATTTTGATTTCGCATTTCACCCCTCCTACCCCCCTTGATTTGCTTTCACATGGTACTTTTGGAATATAGTACCGGTATTACCTAATGGTTATTGATTTAACGCACGGCTATGGTAAGCTTATTGATGTCGCCTGAATTCAAGAACAAAGTGTGCCAGAAAATAATGGTTGGACCCTGAAAAGGGAATAACTTTATATAAATTAGAGAATAAAAAGAGGAGGACCATATGGTCAAGAAATTTCTCAAGCAATTCAAACAAGGTCAAAAAGGTTTTACCCTGATCGAGCTGCTGGTGGTAGTAGCCATCCTGGGTGTGCTGGCCGCAGTAGCAATCCCCAATGTGGCAAAGTTTATCGGCAGCGGACAATCACAGGCTATTGCTACCGAGCTAGCCAACATTCAAACCGCTGTGACAGCGCTGTTAGCAGATGCACAGGTTCCGGAGCTTGATGAGGATTACAATAACAATGTTGATCCATCCTTAGTTAAAGCAGGCACTGGCGCTAATGCCCATAATCTTGCTGAATACATATCTGCCAGCGGCTTAGAGGCTGGTGTATATGCATCCGGGCAGGCATACAATATCGCTAAAAATGGTAGCGTGACATTAGCAGGAGAATGAGGAGGAGGAGAAGAATAACCCTAGAATTAGCGTCTAAACCTCGATCCCACATGCTTAAAGCATGTGGGATCCTCTCATAATAAACCTGGATGGGCTTAATGTTATTAAAAAAAATAAAGCAGCTTAAAAATGAAAAAACCGGTTTTACCCTGATCGAGCTATTAGTGGTGGTGGCAATCCTGGGCGTTTTAGCCGCGGTAGCCATCCCCAATGTGGCTAAATTTATCGGTTACGGCAGAAGCGGAGTAGCCGATACCGAGTTTCGCGAGATACAAAACTGTGTCACCGCCATGATGGCTGACGATCCGGCAACTGACAATATCGAGGGTGCTCCGATCCAATTTGGTAATACTGACCCACCCAGCGGCTCCCGTAACCCCCTTGAATTTGACGGAAAAAGCCTGAACAATTATATTGTCGGCGGCATAATCAAGTGCCTCGGACGATATGAAGTTGACCCGGAAGGGAGAGTTACCCAACTCTATTATCCTGAATGAAAAATGGTGAAGCTTAACAGGTAACTTATGATACATTAGTGTTACTGTGAAAATTTATAAAACCTTTTTTTACCTAGCTGGCCAATACAAACATATAGGCATTACGTTGCTGAT
>JAQULX010000307.1 GCA_028718465.1 Dehalococcoidales bacterium
TCCCGGAGGAGCCGCTCTGGAAGCGAAGGCCGTCCCAGTAGGCGGCGGAATTCCGCGTAAAGGTAACGCCGTTCCCCTCGGTGCCGGGGACATACAGTGCGCCGTTTACGGTAATAGAAGCTCCCTGATTGAATCTCAGCGTGTTGTCGTCGTCGATGGTGAGGGTTCCCGCCGCGCCAACGGTCGGGCTCTCCGTCACGACGTAGTCCAGCCCCTCAAAATGGTGCCAGATCCCGGTACCGGTGCCCGTGCCCGAGGTCACGCGGATGGCGTTGTTGGTATTGCCGGAGGTTGGGATGGAGCTGGAACCATCGGGGAACGAGCCGGCGTCGATGGTCAGCGGCCACTCATTGCCGGAGATGGTGTTGCCCCCCGCGAGCGTAAATGCGCCGGAATTGGCCATCCGGAAGGCCCCGTAGCCGCCGTTC
This sequence comes from Dehalococcoidales bacterium, assembly GCA_028718465.1. Next base: position 429 of record JAQULX010000307.1, read on the forward strand.
CCTGTCATGTTCAGGTTATCTATCGTGCCCAGCGAGGAACTATTCTGGTAATAAATGCCGCAAGACGTGGCATCCTGGACGCTGACGCCGGCAGCCACGGCGGGGGAGGTGGAATCCTGAAAATGAATCCCCGTAGCGCCGCCGCTGACATCGCAGGATACCTGGGGAGAAGTGCAGCCATCGAAATATATCCCCCTGCCATTGCCGCTGACCGTGTTGCTTGCCTCGATCACGGGGGAAGTCGTATCCCGGATGAATATTCCCGTGTTAGCGTTATCCTGGAACGTATTGTCCGTCAGGAGTGGATTGGCGTCCTTGTAGCCGTAGAAGCCATAGGTATTGTTCTGCACGGTGCAGTGATCGAGGGAGAGAGGGCCGGGCATGTAGGCGTATACGCCGTAGCTGGAATACTCGATGGTGCAGTAGTCGAGGTTCCCGGAGGAGCCGCTCTGGAAGCGAAGGCCGTCCCAGTAGGCGGCGGAATTCCGCGTAAAGGTAACGCCGTTCCCCTCGGTGCCGGGGACATACAGTGCGCCGTTTACGGTAATAGAAGCTCCCTGGTCTAGTAATACATCGCAACCGGGCTCAATGGTTAACGTAACACCTGAAGAGATGGTTATGTAACCGCTGATTATATGGGGGCTATCAGCTGCTGTCCACACTGTGTCGGTAGAAATATTTTCGTTTTCGTGAGTAATCTGGGCTTGAACATGAGTAGGGAACAGAAAAATGGTAGAAACCTGTGAGATGAGCATAGTAAAAATTACAAACAAATATAATAACTTACGTTTCATTTTATCGATCCTCGCTTGATATCCATAAGACTTTATTTGTATCAAAGAACGGATAATGAAATCTTAACTAATACAGGCAGTAAAAGATTAAAATTCCGCCATAAAAAAACCGATTCTACACGAATCGGTTTCACTACTAGCTCGCTGCCTTTCAAGTGACCAACAGAAAAGGTAGGTCATAGCCTTTCATGCTAAAGCTAATCTAAATATAACCAGATATTCTACTATCTTATAGAGCCATTATAAATTTTACCTGGAATCATGTCAATAAATAATAGGTGAGTAATTAGTTAGAATTTATCAAATGTAAATACATACTGTCTTCCATTTGTGTATCATAAACAGGAATATCAATCCAACGTGTCTTTCTGATTCCGCCCCATGACTTTTTCGATAAATGGCAGCTAAAAACATGGATTTATGATCTCTATATGTATATCCTGTTGGCGCCCTATAAACACAACGAGGTTATAGAGATAATATTACCGTGAGGCATTTGGTCACAAAATGACTACTTTCTCATAGAGTCTGGCCTACGGCCAGATATATTTATCCTCAGCCTCCAGAACTTCTCACCCACACTTTCACTTCTTTCCTTACTTCACCACCTCTGCCATCCGACACCGTAACGTCGATGGTACACGTAGAACAATTAGCCGGAGCAGTCCATACAATTGTTGGGCTATCATCGAATACGTCACCCGTCGATGTTTCCCATCTATAATGTAGCCCATCTTCATCCGGATCATATGCAATACACTCGATGGTACTTGATTTTCCAGCGACAATATAAGCTGGATCAGCTTTAAGAGACTTGATTATGGGATCATTATTAGGTAATACATCTATGGTTGTGGAGAGTGTTGTATTCCCGCCTTTGTCATCCATAACCTCAACCGAGATAGTATAATTCCCCGGCGTATCCGGTGCTTTCCAGATAGCTATTGCGCCCTGTCCGGATATAACTCCTGCATCAGCTTTCCACTTATATATCAGAGTATCCCCTTCGGGGTCATAAGCACTGCAATGAAACGTGCCTTTCAGGTTCTGTCCCACTGCTAGCGACTCTGATGATAGACACTCTATGACCGGAGGTTGGTTGGCCGTTACATCAATGGATACCTGTTGCTCTGACTTACCACCACGCCCATCAGATACAATGACACTGATTGTATAGAGCCCTGGAGTATCTGGTGCCGTCCAGGAAACAGCGGAACCTTCTCCGGACAGCGTTCCGTTAATGGCCAACCATGTATAACTTAAAATATCACCTTCAGCATCAACCGCAACACACTCGATTTCGCAGATATCTGATGACACTACCGCATCAGGTTGATACCGGAGAGTGCTGATAACAGGTTGGGTATTGGCTGTGCCGCAACCATTACATAGCCATATTGTCAGACAGAAAACGAATCCTGTTAAGCTGATTCTCCAAAAGCTACCAGACGTAATAATGCGTGAACAATTCATTTTAACCCTATCCCCAATAATATACCCGGAGAGTTTTTTTCTCCAATGATTTCAGAGTGTATGTCTTGCCCGCCAGTTCCGCCGCCATCTGCCTGTCTTTCTCAAAATCATCCAGGTATTTCAGAAACAGAATCCAAGAAGTCTGTTCCACATAATCCAGTTCACTACTGCATCCAGCATCCTTCCATAGCACATCATCTATATTTTTAAAGGTCTGTTCAAACAATCTTGTATCTCCCAGGACAAAGTATCTTTTGGTAGCACGTGAAATTAAGTAAGGCCGAATAATAATGAATCCTGTATACTCAAAAAGAAGTCCTTTTAGCTACGCCGATTATACACCTGTCGTAGTTTACGAGACAAGGCATAACCCTTTTGGAGCATATGACGACACAACAAAACGCCTCTCCGAGAGTGCCGAAAAAAGCATGTCCAAACGATGATTTCTTACTCCGGCTCCGGATTTTTCAAAATCACGTCCTTTTCACTTCTCAGTCACTTTCTCAGGTCATATGTACCTCGTTTTTCGGGCTAACCTTAGCCCTTTCAGCCCCATTCCTCCCCGTTTACCCGGCCGCCAGTGACTCAAGATAGTAATTGTCCGGCTTCACCCACCGTGGCCGCTAATAACGTATGTATCCCAGCCCTGCCTAACCCGCGGTAACGGCACCTCCTCAATCCGCAATACCGGGTCAGATCGGCCATCTTCTGCTCAATTTTGTAGCGATTACGATAAGCCTGTTTTCCTTCCTCGGTTGCCATTCTTTCCCTCGCCATCCGATAGTAGGGCTCATAATAGCTGATGTAAACTCTTCTGCCCGCTTTGTTCTTTACGCATTTGATTTTTAACGGACAGGCATTGCATAAACTCGGCTTGAACTGGAAAGCGTAACCAGGTTTGTTATTATACAGGATTTCTCTGTAACAGCTGGTCGAGATATGTCCGTCCGGGCATATCAGCTTGTTGTTCTCAGGGTCATACAGGAAATCCTCGACGGTGAAATAACCGGTGTTCCGGTGGTTGACCTGCTTTGATAAGCCGATATTGGCAATGGTTTTGTTGTCGGTCAGCGATTCCAGATTTTCTCCCCAGTCGTAGGCTTTGTCAGCGGTGAGTTCTTGCGGTTTAAGAGAATGGGCTTCTTCCTGCCCCTTCAAGAGCGGTTTGAGCTGGCTGCCGTCCGTGGCGTTGGCTGGGGTGGTTTCCACTCCGGTAATGATACCTGTCTCTTCCTCGATAACGATATGCGCCTTGTAACCCGGCCAGGTTGTGCTCGCTTTCTTCCCCTGCCTGGCATCAGGGTCCGCCGGGCTGACGAGTTTATCTTTGGCACCCTTCTCCCTGTCGGCAACCGCCTTTTCCAGCAGCCCCAGGCCTTTCTGGAGCTCCTCGGTTGGACTGATCCTTCTCGCTCTAAGCTCGGCGGTAACGCCATCAAGTAACTCTCCGGCCGCTTCAATCTCTTTCTGAAGTCCCTCCTCTGTAGATGCAAACTTGACCTGCCTGGCGTTTTTCAGATCCCTTAACCCTAGCCTTTTCGCTATTCCGGCATCCTGTTTCTCGATGGTCTTGAGCACATTCTCCCGGCATTTCCTTACCAGCCCGGCAATGCTGCTCACGCTGATATTTGCCCTGATATGTGTCGAGTCCATTATCTGCCGGCTACCCTTTACCAGTCCCTTATCGATACATTGCCGGACAATCTGGTCCAGGACTGCCTGGAATTTCTCTTCTCCAAGTCTTTGAGCCCGGAAATAAGAAACGGTGGTGTAGTCGGGTACTTCGGCAT
>JAQULX010000308.1 GCA_028718465.1 Dehalococcoidales bacterium
CCGCGGATTCTCAGGACATTTTCCAGTACCGGGCTATTTTCCGGGAAAGCAACCGCAAATTTGGCATACACATCGTACCAACCGGGCGAGATCTGGCTGGTTATGTCCACGGAGATAACAAAGGTCTCCTTGTGCCACTCCCCGGCCCAGACAGGTATATTTTCCTGTGTATACAAGATCTCATCGAACCATCTGACCGGGACAGTATGCTGGTTACCTATGCATGCCCTGATAGGTATAGTCCCGTTGGGGCCCCGATAATCGAATTCCCCTACGATCAACACCGAAAAACCTATCCAGGTCTCGGTAGGAATGATGCTGGTCACCCGGATGTTCTGGAACTCCTGCTCGGTAGGATTTGTCTCTGTAACGTAAAAAACATCGTCCCACTGGTCTGAAGCCTTGACCTCGCCTTGATAGGTTACCTCGATCCCGACATCACGCCGGGTCTCCGAGCGGGCCGTAGAGTTGTGCTCAAACTGGATGTGGTTCATGCCCGGCTGCAGGGTACGGGTAACATTGACCGACCACAGCACGTCGCCGGCTCCCGGTAAAATGCTGCCCTCGTAAACCGTACATTTAATGCTTACCGAGCGGGAAGTATCCCCACTCAATAATATCGGCGCATCGATGATCACCGGCCCCGGAGGAGCTTCGTAGGGAGTAGCGGTGGGAGGATCCAGCAGGATCACAATGGGCCACTCGGCCACAAAGAAGATATCGTCCCACTGGCCGTCCTTAACCTTGGTGCCTCCAACCCATACTTCGATGCCCACATCCCGCCGGGTATCCGGACGCAGGGTAGACGTATGATTGAAGGATACGGTTACCGTTTGATTAGGAGCTATGGTAATGCTTTTCGATAGCGTTTCGATAAGGGTACCCGCTCCCGGTAAAATCGAGCCTTCATAAATATTGCATTTAACGGTCACATTCTGAGTGAGGGTAGATGCAGATGTAACCGGTGCATTGATAGTAACCGGCCCTGGAGGAGCTTCATAAGGTGAAGCAGTGGGTTTACCCAGGGTGAACGAGACCTGGGGATCTTTCACAAAGAAGATATCGTCCCACTGGCCGTCTTCGATCTTGGTGCCGCCCTCCCAGACCTCGATGCCGACATCTCTCCTGGTATCACTGCGCTTGTCGGCTACATAGTTCGTTGTAAAGGTCAGCTCCGCGCCGGCCGCAAGATTGGTTACCGGCGAGGAAATCGTCTTGAGCAATGTGCCGGCTCCGGGCAGGACCGAGCCTTCGTAAATATTGAACTTCACGATCACACTCATCGACTGGGTATTCAGTGATTTGACTTTGGCTGCCAAGGAGACAGTTTCTCCCGGCATCACTTCGCTGGGAGTGGCTGTGGGCTTGGTTATGGAGACCAACTGCCCGGATGCCTGGCGGTAGAGAACATCATTGGCATAGGCCACATAGTCCTTGCCGGCTATTCCGGCAATTTTGACTAACAGGCCGTAAGTGCTAAGACCAATTTCATAAAGATCAAATTTGATATCCACCGAGGCTTTAATCACGCTCGGGTTAGCGGTATTATTCAACGTGAAGGGAACATCCACGGCGTCCAGCTCATCGTGAGGATCCAGCCACTGGTACCAGGTGGCCACATGATAAACGCCGCTGATAGCCGGGCCGAAATAGCTGTACTCAAAGCTTACCCGGATGGTATCTCCGGGGATGACATTGAGCTGGTCAGGAAGGTTGGCAGTAACCCCGGTCCGCATATTCTTATAGCTGGTTATGTGCAGTCCGGTAGGCACCCCGGGAGTGTTTTTGCTTCTGAGCCAGTAATATAATCCTCCTCCCAGCAGGGCAACCCCGCCGGCCACAACTGCGACCGTACCCCAATCGGTTTTTCCCTGTGTTTCTTTAACCGCCATGTCGCCCCTCCTTTACCATTTGAAATTCGGATCCTGGATTATCCCGTCAAATTCCTGGTCCGCCGTAGCCTTGACCACGCGGCCTGCCAGCTCGCTAATGGCATCGTAATGCTTTTTTTCTCCATCCTCAGCTTCGGAGATATGGTGGGCCATTTCGTGGATCGTCGTGTCAACCACGTTCCTGGCCCGGAGGAGCTGCTCGGTAGCGATGAAGATCTCCTGGGTACTGCGGCCGTACATGCCGGCCGTCCTCACCCGGTCGGATGCCGGCGGAATAATGGCGGCTCGCACCCCTCCCGTTTTGCTCCAGCTCCTTTCCAGGTAGGCTACAATCGCCCGGGCCAAGCGGAGATGTACCTGCTGTAGAGGTTCAAGGTCCTCATCCCTGACGACCGCTACCTCCCGCAGCTTCTCCTGGGACTCCTGAATCAAATGGGCGTCCGTTTTGAGGATCTCCGCCAGCGAATCTTTGACATTCCAGGACATTGATTGAGATTTATAGCCCAGGTGTTTAGCCAGGCTGTCATATTTACTCTGGGTACGAATGACGGTATCCGCGCCGAAGACCTCATTCCAGGCCTTCTTCCAGACTTCGGCATTCTCCTTTAAAAGCTCTGAATACCTCTTTCCGCCTGGCATTGACCCCAGCCAGTCCAGCTGCACAACATGGCTTTCGTCAGTCTTTAACAGCGGCGGATCAGCTACCATCATTAAGAAAACTTTGATAGCCGTTATATCCGTTACTCCACACCAGACACGCCCGACATCCCGCCACATCTGGCTTTCATCCCTGGCAGCATGGCGGTCCGGAGCCAGGTCGAAGCCCCACAGGTTATACGAGAAGGGACTTTTGATCTCCTGCATAAAGATATCCCGGGCATAGATGCGCCCGTATTCCTTGTCGGGCTCGATCTGGTTGGGCAAGATGCTTTTAAAGGTCAAATTGTACAGCTGGTTATAACGCTGCAGGGGAGTATTCACAATGCCGGGGACACTGGCAAGGAGCTTGTCTTTGGGTAAATTGACGGCAAAGCGGTCCGCGAAGCTATCGCCTGTATAATTAATGATATGGAAAGTAGTCCCCGGAGCAAGATTGCCGCTTTCTTTCCAGAGAGCTGCCAGGGTTTCCACATTAGCCCTGTCCGTCTCCTGTTCCAGGAAGACCATAAAGAGCTTACGGCCTACAGTTTCCACATAGACCGGATATCCCTGGCGGATCATGGCCAGCCCGCCGATCTTCATGCCCTCGCCGTATTTGCCCCGGGACCAGTCATCTTTCAGTTTGGGAGGGCCCAGCAGAAAGTTAGAGATACCGACGCCCTTGCCCTTGTCGGAAATATATAAACCGTTCTGGTCATAACCATATTCATAAGCCTCGGTTTCATCCAGGGCATTCTGCACGATCTCGCGGATGGCTTCCCAGGTCCCCCACTCACTGCGCCAGGTAGCCGTCGGGCCGATAAAGATAATCTTCCAGCCCTGCGGTTTCCACTTCTCGTTATATTCCGCCATGGTGAGACGGGTAGGAAAACTATACCTTTCCTGGGAAGTGCGTTTGGGTGGAGCATAAGATATCCCGGCTGGACCCGGAGCAAGCTTTTCCCCAGGATCCAGTACCGGGATTTTCACCACTGTTGCCGGTTTGGGAGATTTCCAGCCAGTGAATGTGGAGGCTTGCATTTGCTCTATAGTCATGGGCTCATTTCCTTCATAAAACTTGAGGCCCTCAACCAGAGTTTGAATCTCATCAAAAGCCTCTTGTTTGGCCTCTCCGAATTCACTGGGAGTCATTCCCTCCCGCTCCAACTCTTCATAATCGTCAATAGCGTTAATGACATCATCGTAGCCATCGACCATCTCTTCTGGTAGCTCTTCCAGTTCTTCTCGGAGCTTGCTGATTGTAGCGCCTTTTTTCCTTGAATCGAGAATGGTTACCAATCTCGGAAGTGTCTCTTTAACCCGCTGAATATCTTCCGGAGACCCGCTTTCGACATCTTTCGACTTCCCCTTTAGTTCATCCAAATGAATAGTGTAGCCAATAATCTTCTCAAAGAGTCTTGAAACATGCCTCATTTGCATATTGCGGAACATGTTGTCAGCGGGAGTTGCCTCCAGCCGGTCTTCGGCGAATTGCCGTTCCTTGCTAAGCTCTTGGAGCCTCTTTTCCAGAAAAGCAATTTGTTCTTCCTTACTGGTGAGATTCAATATGCGGAATCTATCCGTAGGGGTAAGTAGCTCAAATTGTTTCTGATCTATTGCCATTTAGCCCCCCTTGGTTCTGCCTACTGCCGCCAGAAAAGCCTGGTCGAGCTGCTCCCGCCAGCCGCTGTCCTGGATCGTCTCGGCCAGAAATTCCGGGGAGTCCGGAATAAACTCAGGCTTGCCTCCCAGGTCCTCGATGCGTTTCTTGAACTCGTTAGCATGCTTCATTTCTTCCTGAGAGATGTGAGTGAAAAGTTCAGCAGTCTCAATGTCCCCTTTCTCCCTGGCTATTAAGGACCGTTTGTGGTAATCGTCCTCGGCCTTAACCTCTTCATTAAGGCTCTTATTAAGGTCGCTGATAATCTCAGAAGAATGTTTAACTTCGGTT
>JAQULX010000309.1 GCA_028718465.1 Dehalococcoidales bacterium
GGCCTTGGTAATAGCAATAGTTCCTCTGTTGTTCATCGAAGTGATGTGTTTGCCGGTAACGCCGATATAGGCTGAGTCCATCCGATATCCGGCCATCATCTCGGCCTTCTTGATCGATTGCCGGATGGATTCCTTGGCCTGAATCACGTTGGCGACTAATGCTTTCTCGATTCCATGGGAGGGGGCAATGCCAACACCCAGTACCCTCAGACCGGAGGAGCTGTCCAGAGTACCCATTATGGTACATACCTTGGTCGTACCGACATCGATAGCCGCGAATTTCCTTTTCATTGTTTAACTCCTATCATTGATGATTTCAAGCTACCAGTGACCGCCGGGCAGTGCAATGCCGGTGCCTATCCCCTGGTTTCCCGGTAATGAACGTTCCATTTAAGGCAAAGCGAATTCACAAAATTACGGGTTTCAGCGTTAGGAGCTTTATAAAGCTCAGCCAAAAATCCATGGAGAAGCTCACCGCCGCTCATTCCAGGGGTTGGTTCGGCCGGGCCGGGAATATTGATGTACACGATCTCGGTCATTAATTTTTGATACTCAATAGCTGTAGCCACGGGCAACCTCCTTAAATATTTATTATGGACACATGTTATATATTACCGGGTCAAGGCGTCAAAAATAGTCCTGACTTGTCCTTTTCGTTACCGGATCAGGCAGACAAAAATACCGGATATTAAATAATTGATTCCAACGGAACGACGCCTCTTGAAAAGTTATTACCATTCCCATAAAATAAGTGCAATGCGGGTAAAATAAAGATAAGCTGAGGAAAGCCTTGGTCATCGATAGAAACAAGAAACGATCTCCACCCTATGTGTCGTACCGCAGCTTCCTGACGCTCCTGGAAGACTTGCAGCATGAAGGACTGCCTTCTCGCATTGACCGCAGCTACTGGGGTGATAAGTTTTCCGGAAGCACCGGTACTCAGCTTATGTCTGCTCTTCGATTTCTGAATCTGATAGATTCCCATGGAGTCCCTACCAGCCATTTAAGAGAACTGGTCACAGCCAGGGGCGATACCAAATGCGAGGTATTCAAGAGGATATACCAGGATTCTTTTAGTTTTATAACACAATGCTCTCTGGATACGGGAAACGCCACTTACGCCCAACTGGAAGAGGTCTTCAATGACTTCTATCAGGTAGACCGCGATGTCGCTCGCAAATGCATAAAATTCTTCACTGAGCTGGCAGGGGATGCGGGCGTACCCCTGTCGCCCTTTATTACTAAAAAGTCCAAAAATACCAGGATATCGCAGGTTACGGAAAAAGTTCCAAAACGGAATGGAACCAGGACAGGTCAGAATTTAAAAGTTCCACAAAATAAGGGTGTAGTTCCACAGCCGTTGTCATGGAAAGAATTGCTGCTCAGCAAGTTCCCCAGTTTTGACCCCACCTGGTCTCCGGACGTACAGGTAAAGTGGTTCGAGGCTTTTGATGAGCTTCTGAAAAGAGGCTTTATTTCCAGCAATGAATAGCAATGGCTAAACCCGGCATGGAAAATTTAGAACATTAGTTCCGGTAGATATTCTGGAACTGGTACTTCATGGCTGGATTATCCGGACTAAAGTACCGCCGGTGAATACTCCGCCCTTCCCTGGAATTTGCCCTGTCGATAAAGGACTTGTATTCTCTATCTCCCCTGATGCTCTTCGGATATCAACCGGTGCCTGACGGATTCGAAGAACTCGTCCGGGTGCTGTCCCAGAGACAACTTTTCCAGGTGGCACAGCTCGCTGTCGCCATCCTGGAGAATGAAAGGTACTATATTGATTATTTGATACTTGATATGATATTTTTCGAGGGTTGAAATCGCCGGTCGGCTTCCGAGAGGACTATATATATTGCGGCATCCCGCCTTGACTGCCAGTAGGGCCGCGGCGTTCCCCAGTATTTTATCGAAGACAATCGATTGAGGCACATACGGATAGAACAGCCTGATGTATTCCAGCCATGGTATCAGGTTTTCTTTATCGGAAGAATAAATTAATTCTCCACCTTCATAGACACGGAGATTGTCTTCACCCAGTATAAAATCATAGAATAAGCTTGTATACATTACATACTCTCCCGGGAAGGTCCGGCGCCCTGAATCAAAGGCCGGCGGAAGCTCAGGGAACTGACATTTCCGCAGACTCCAGGATCTTTTCCAGGTTCATCCCATCCATTGCCGCCTTGGCTGCGGCCAGCCTGGCCATGGGCAAACGGAACGGGCTGCAGCTGACATAGTTGGCGCCGACCGCGTTAAAGAAAGCAATAGAGTACGGCTCACCTCCATGTTCACCGCAGATACCAATCTCGATATTGGGCTTGGTCTTGCGGGCCCATTCGATGGCGATCTGGATTAGACGGCCGACCCCTTTGACATCGATAATCTCGAAGGGATTGTCTCTCAGTATTCTTTTCTCCATGTAGGTGGTCAGGAACTTTTTTTCGGCGTCTTCCCGGCTGAAAGAGTAAACTGCCTGGGTCAGGTCATTGGTCCCGAAAGAAAAGAAATCGGCCACCTCTGCCAGCTTCCCCGCCCGCAGACATCCCCTCACTGTTTCCATCATGGTGCCCAGCTTGATATCCCGGCTGCCGATCAGCTTCTTTACCCAGATCAACTCCTGTAAGGTGATAACCTGCGGTATCATTACCGAAACATCCGTCTTGATCTCCTGTTTGGCTGCGTAGATGGAGTCAATTTGCATGGCATATATCTCCGGATTGGTAATGCCCAGGCGGATGCCCCGGTGCCCCATCATGGGATTAATTTCCCGGAGTTCACAGACCCGCCGCCGGGTCCGTTCGTCTTTGCACTCCGCTTCAGAAGGAAGAAATTCATGCAGGGGCAAATCCAGCAGCCTTACAATAATAGGAATCCCGTCCAGAGCATTGAACAGGGCCTTAAAATCCACTGTCTGGATATCCTTCAATCTTTCCAGGGCCGCGGAGCGCTCCTGTGCGGTATCTGCCAGGATAAATTCCCGGATTATCGACAGGCGCTGGGGATCGTTGAACTGGCGTTCGGTTCGACAGAGCCCGATCCCTTCGGCGCCGAAACGCCGGGACATACGGATCATGTCAGGAGTATCGGCATTAGCTCTGACGCCGATCTTCTTAAAGCCCGAAGCCCAGCCCAGAAATTCATTTAGCTCCGGGGTCAATTCGGCGTCTATTAAAGGCAGCCGCCCCTTGTAGATGTTGCCCGTATTTCCGTCGATCGTGATCACATCCCCTTTATAAAAGATCTGACCGTCCGCCTCGAAACTCTGCGATTCAAGGTTTATTTTTATATCGCTGGCGCCGCAGATGCAGGGCCTGCCCATCGCTCGTGTCACAATAGCAGCGTGGGAAGTCAGTCCTCCCCTGGAAGTAAGGACCCCCTCCGCAGCGGCAATGCCGGGCACATCATCAGGATCGGTATCAGGCCTTACCAGGATGACTCCGCCGTTCTTCTGGGAGGCTATGATAGCCTCCATTGAGTCAAAAATAATCTTACCGGAGACTGCGCCCGGGGCCGCGCTCAACCCGTGTCCTATCGGAACAAAAGTATCCGGACGGGCAATGCTTTTATGCAGCAGTCCTTTCAGATCGTCGGGAGATATCCTTTTTATGGAATCCTGGGTGGATATCAATTCCGACTTCGCCATATCAACCGCGATTTTAATGGCTGCCCGTGAGGTCCTTTTACCTGACCGGGTCTGGAGTATATACAGCTTCCCTGACTCAACGGTGAATTCGATATCCTGCATCTCCCTGAAATAAGACTCCAGCTTATCGGCCACCTGGACCAGTTCGTTATATACCTCGGGCATCCTCTTTTGCAGTTCATCAATGTTCAAGGGAGTAACTACACCGGAAACCAGGGCTTCTCCCTGAGCATGAGGCAGATATTCACCAAACAGCCCTTTCTCACCGGTATTGGGATTACGGGAAAAAACAACGCCGGTGCCCGACTTGTCGTCGGCATTACCAAAAACCATCGTCTGAACGACGGCTGCGGTCCCTAAAGTGGGCGGTATGCGGTTCAAACGGCGGTATTCCACCGCCCGGATATTGTCCCATGATTCAAATATGCGCATGATAGCTGACATCATGGCGGCCTCATCCTTGATATTAAGAACGGTATCCATCATTCCGGGCATGGATACCGGGGCTGAAGAGCGCACCGACACCTGAAGTTTGTTCCCGAAAGATTTTCCGGATTTCTGCCGGATGTACTCCAGTCCGTTTCGTATCTCTTCCTCGGGCAATCCGGCATTATCTTTGAAATTGCGGTAAGCTTCAATAGATAATACGAAGCCCGGCGGTACCGGTAAACCCATTTTGGTCATCGTGACCAGGTTAGCCCCTTTATTCCCCAGTAGATTCTTGTCCTCTTCTCCATTACCGAAAGTATAAACCAGCATCGCTCCACCTCCTGGAGACAACTTGTTATGTGTTTTATATATTTATTATATAATAGCTGGATTA
>JAQULX010000310.1 GCA_028718465.1 Dehalococcoidales bacterium
GTGATCGCCTCGGCCTGTTTGGAGAGGACCAGGACATCCGGTTCGGCGATAGTGGTAGAAAAACCGATCAGAAAGGCGATGGCAACGATTAGCCACACGGAACGTTTTTCCATAAGGCCGGATCCAACGGTCTTGCCTGCCGGCAGTATGCCGACCTCGATGCCCAGCAAGAAGAGTATCATTCCCACGGTAACCAGGATGGATCCGATCAGGAATCGAGCAAAGATACCGACGGATGCATGGACCAGGGTAAATTGCAGGATGATGACCACCAGGACTAAAGGCGCAATCGCCCTAATAACTTCCAGGATTGTGTTTTTCAATACCTGCCGCACAGGTGATTCCTCTCAAGTTGTATCAAAAAAGAGCAATTTCATTCTAACCATAAAAGGTATAGTGGTCAAATATACAGGAAAGGGAGTGAATTATGATTAATGATTAACGATTATGGAAGGGAAGAAGGGGACTGGATACAGACTTGCTTCAGTATGGGCTGATAGATTTTTCTGCGGGATTCCGGCTTTCGGAAGGATGGTATTTAATGAACGAAATGAACCTGAACGATCTTGGAACAAATATTGACATATCGTATATAATTAATTAAACTGGTACAACGTAAGCGATGATTTGTATGGTAAGGCGTTTGGGATAAGCATATAATATAATTAATTGTCAGGGAATCCTTTTCATGAAGTACCCCCGGCACCAATAATTAATAATACTAAATAGCATAGATCAGGAGCAGGTTTGGCGTATTCGTATATAGTATAAAACAAACTGATATACAATCCGGCTTCAGACGGTTAGCCGGACTATACCAATGTCCTGAAATCAGGATCAACCCTCCGCAAGAATTGATTTTGGAGGTGTATATAGACCTGAGGTTTTAAAAAACAAGGCACAGACAGAGATCTTCTGTGCCTTCGCTATTATCTGAAAGCTTGCATAACCGGTTGTCATTCCGGTTTTCCCTGCGACCGTATTGACCTTGAATCAAATATCTGGAAAAAATAATAGGAGGTAAGAATTGAAAAGGTTACTGGTTATTCTGGTTGCTCTGCTGGTTTTTGCCCTGATCATCACTTCCTGTACCACATCCACTCCTACGACGAGTGCGCCGGCAACTACCGCCCCAGCCACCACCCCGGTTGGAGTCCAGCCGACTACCTCTGCCCCGGCGACTACCACATCTGCCCAGCCGACCGGGCCGACCAAGGACAAGATCGTGATTGGCATGTCCCGGCCGCTTTCCGGTCCGGAACAGGCAGTCGGCGATTCAGCTTTTAAGCCTATTTATGAGACCATGATTCCGATGTGGAATGAGGAAGGCGGGATCTATGTCGCCGAATACGGCAAGAAGCTGCCTATAGAACTGAAAATCTATGACAGCAAGAGCGATATTAAGACCCTGACCCAACAGATTGAGCAGCTAATCGTCCAGGACAAGGTGGACTTCCTGATGGGGCCGCAAAGCACCGCCGGTATTTTTGCCGCTGCTCCGATCGCCAACAAATATCAAAAAATCCTGCTGACCATGGAAGGCGGCGCCACCAGCCTAAAGGATATGCTGCCCAGCCTGCCTTATGTATTTGTTCCTTTGAGTTTCTCCGACTGGTACGAAGTCCCGGTCCTGGCTGATATTTTTGCCGCCAACGGGGTCAAAACTGCCTATGTGGTCTATATTGCCGATCTCCACGGTATCGAATATTCCGGCGTTACGGGAATTGAGTTCCCGAAGAAGGGCATCGATGTGGTGGCATCCAAGAGCCTTCCACCTGAGATGACGGACTTTTCCCTGATCATCAAGGAAGCCCAGGCTTCCAATGCCGATGCCTTACTAGTCTACAGCTATCCTCAGCATGTTCTTCCCATAACCGGGCAGATGATTGAGTTGGGATACAATCCCAAAGCTTACCTGACCGGTCCCGGAGCCAATTTCGGATTCTTCCATGACTCCTTCGGTCCGGCGGTGGAAGGTGTGATGTGCTGGGCTACCTGGAACCGGAAGATGTCTCCCGAGATGGCTGCGATGGCTGATAAACTGTACGCCGGCAAGCCGGAAGCTGCGCACGACTGGTGGGGCCATTCCCTCTACTGGGCCGCCATGGAATTCTGGAAGCAGGCTGTCGAGAAAGCCGGAACCCTGGATAATGCCAAGGTGCAGCAGGTTATGGCCACCGAACATTTCCAGACCATTCTCGGCGATACCTACTTTACCAACGGCCTGATGGCCAAAGAGTCGCATCCAGGTGAGGTAGGCCAATGGCAAAATGGAATCGTGGAAATCGTGGGCGGCAACAAGGTTACCGCTCCTCTGATCTACCCTAAACCGGCCTGGCCATCCCAATAAAACAAGTTCCCGGGCAAGTTTTTAAGCAGGCTGCCTGATAAGTGACCGCAAGACCTGTCAGGCAGCCTGCCTGAATAAGCGCCGGTCATTCCGGCGCGGGATATTTTGAGTGACCGGAGGGACAAAATCTATGATTGCATCGGTCCTGGACGTAGTGATCGCCGGTCTGATACTCGGCGGAATCTATGCTCTAATCGCCATGGGCCTGAGCCTGCAATACGGCGTGGCCAGGGTGTTTAATGTGGCCCACGGTGAGTTTATCATGCTGGGAGCTATGATTACCTGGTGGCTGAGTTTCACCTGGGGAATAAATCCATTAATCACAGTAGCTATCTCCGGCCCACTTATCTTCGGCCTGGGGTATCTACTGCACTGGGCCTTGTTCCGATACCTCAGAACAAGGTCCGCTTCACCGGCCGTTTTTGAAAGCAACTCCATCCTGGCTGCCTTCGGCCTGCTCTTCATTATCCAGAACCTGGCTCTTCAGGCCTGGGGCAGTTCGCCCAAGAGCTACACCTTTTTGAATTTCCCGGTGCAGTTCGGGGGAACGGTCTTCGCGGCTAACCGGTTGGTCGTGCTGGGTGTCTCGATCGGTATCGGGATTGCCTTTTACCTCTTTCTGGCGCGTACCCGGATAGGTAAGGCCATTCGCGCCTCTGCCCAGGATGCTGTCACGGCCCGCCTCATGGGTGTTAATATCAATCTAGTCCTGGCCCTCTGCTTCGGACTGGGCGCTTTCCTGGCCGGAATCGCGGGTGTCCTGGTCAGCACGACCACCCCTGTGTCCGGTATCATGGGGCTTGAATACACTGTTGTTGCCATTATCGTCCTGGTGCTGGGAGGCATGGGCTCTATCCCCGGCGCCTTTATCGGCGGCATTATCCTGGGCATCGTCGGGTCTATCGTCACCAAGTTCGAGCCTATGCTGGCTATAGTGGCCTATTATGCTATCTTCATGATACTGCTTGTTGTCAGACCGAAAGGCATTATGGGGAAATAAATGATGACGAATAACATAAAACAAATACCAAAAATAAATGCAAAATCCTGGATATTTCCTGCGGTATTTCTCCTGGTCCTGGCCGGGCTGGCAGTTTTACCCGTTTTCGGCTCGATATACCTGGTGATCCTGATGATTACTATCCTGACCTATGTCATTCTCACTGTCGCCTGGGTGCTCTTCTCGGCGCCAACCGGCTATGTATCTCTGGCACCGGCAGCTTTTTTCGGTATCGGCATGTATACCGCCGCTATCCTGGGTATGAAGATGCCCTTCTCCATCATCATTGTCATCTCCGCCGCAATTACCTTTGTATTCGCCCTTCTGGTCGGTGTAGTCACCCTGCGGCTGCGCGGCATTTATTTTACCATTTTCACTTTCGGCCTGGTCTTCCTGATCAAACAGTTGGTACAGTGGTACGAGGTCGAATTCACCGGTACCCGCGGCCGATTCGTGCCTCTGGTGGATAATGACACCGTTTATTTTCACATACTGGCTATTACCGCGGTCCTGATAATCACGTTCTTTCTTATCCGGCGCTCCAGTTACGGACTGGCCTTGCAAAGCATAGGTCAGGACGAGGAGGCCGCGGGACATGCCGGCGTGAACACTACTTATTTGAAGGTGATTATTTTTGCCGTCAGTGCGCTTTTCATGGGAGCGGTGGGAGCTGCCTTTGCCACCAAGCTCTCCTATATCGATACTTCCATCGCCTTCGATATCAATAATTCGTTCTTTCCCGTCCTGATGGCGATCTTCGGCGGCATGTACACTTTCCTGGGGCCTATTATCGGAGCCGGTATCTTCGCCTATCTCCAGGAAACGCTCATTACCCGATTTCCCTATTTTTATATGCTGATATTCGGCATTATCATGGTAGCCGTCATCACCTTCCTTCCCAACGGACTCATGGGACTTGTCCAAAGATGGCGGAAAGGAGGTGTTTTGAAAAATGCGACTACTTGAGGGAACCAAAGTATGTAAAAATTTCGGCGGCCTGGCCGCCGTCTCCAACGTGGATTTCTATGTTGACCGTGGAGAAATCCTGGGCTTGATCGGTCCCAACGGCGCCGGCAAGACCACCCTTTTCAACCTGATTTCAGGCGCCCTCGCCTCCC
>JAQULX010000311.1 GCA_028718465.1 Dehalococcoidales bacterium
TACATCTTCAATCCATTTCTGACTGTGCAGGCGGCCGATCTCCTTTTCTGTGGCTTTCCGGGACTCGTACCACTTCACATTGGGGTTGGAGAAAATCCCTTCTTTCTCAATGGCTTGAAATCCTTCCTCGACCCCCTTTGCCAGACTGCTGTAAGCTTGCTTACCGCATACATCATGATAAAATACCCCGGTCCTTTTCATAACAGCACTCCTTCATTCTCAATTCGCGCCAGGAACCTGCCCGGTGATTATATTTTAACTCTGCGGTTGGTATTATGCTAGATTCGCATAGGTATATACAGGCTATTTTCACTTATGATAGCTGCCCTGAATCTCTGTAAATCAGGCTGGTAAGCTGTTACAATAGGCGGTATATTCAAAAAAATAACAGAAAGAGGAGTGTAACGTGGAAAGCTCGAAGTATGACAAATATATCGTGACCAGATTACAAACTCCGGCCCACTTTACCCCGGAATTCAACGCGAAATATGCCCAGTGGGCTAACCGGATCTTGTGGATTGACAAAGATGTGGTAGATGGAGCCTTTCAAATGAATACCTCGTGGTATATGAGAGTGCCTACCGAAAAGACTGTGGAATCTAAAGCCCATGCTCATGACGTTGATGAGCTCCTCGGCTTTTTCGGCAACAATCCGGATGACCGCTACGATCTGGGAGCCGAGATAGAGTTCTGGATGGAAGACGAAATGCATCTTATCACCAGTAGCACCATGATCTTCATCCCCGCCGGGATGACACATTGTCCTCTGATTCTGAGGCGGGTCGACCGGCCCTTTTTCCACTTCAGCACAGTTATCGGCGGACGGTATGAATTCTCCAAAGGAGGCAAACAGGTCCGGTAATTCTCTGAGAAAGAAACTTGAAATTCCTGTTTTGAATAATATAATATAATGAGAATATTATAGTTAAGCCAGTAAGCTTAACTGGTACTTAAGTACTATTTATCAGGCGAACAATTGGTACTATGATTATTCAGCATAAAACGGATTGGCTTTCCGACCTTTGGCAAGCGGCGAATTAATACGAAATAAACTAATGGGTGTTTAATATAAGCGAAATAAGGAGATTATAAAATGAGCGAAACCAACAACACCGCAAGCAGTGGTCTTCAACCTAATGTAGCCGGACTGTTATGCTATCTTCTGACATGGGTGACCGGCATTGTATTCCTGATCATCGAGAAGAATAACAAATTCGTCCGCTTCCATGCCTTCCAGTCAATTATCGTATTCGGAGTCTTATGGTTGATTTACGTCATATTTATCTGGACTTTCATCGTGCCGATTATTGTCTGGGTTGTCATGGTCATTTCATGGATTTTCCTGATGATCAAGGCTTATCAGGGCAAAATGTTCAAAGTACCTTTGATTGGAAACTGGGCGGAAAAGTTGGCTAACGGCAAATCAGCTGCAAATAATCCATAATAGCTGTATACCGGATTGGCTCCTGTTTTTGGGTAAAACATTGAAAACAAACAGCTTGGGTATTAAACCCGGGCTGTTTGTTTAAGTGCTAATCACAATCTTTAGCCAAATGGCGTGAGGGTGCTGTCCTTTATCGAAAAACCGGTTGGCCTTTAATTAAGAACACTATCCGACAGAAATGATTTGACCTGCAAGGTGGAAGTAATGTCTATCAGGGATTGAGTTATCCACCGGGCGCTCCGAAGCATCTTGGTGGGGCTGAACTCATGGCGATCTTATTTATTGCTTTACATATGAATAATCTTCAACACAGGCTGAATCCGCCCCTTTCAGTTAATATCCACAGGACTATCCTGAGGTAGTATTGGTAATTACCTGGTCATAGTGTTACAATAATAATACTGGTTTAGTTTCTGGTTGTTACATACTGCGTAAATGGTTTAGCTACAAAAGCGTTGAATGACCCCGGATTGAACCAAGTAATTAAACAGGAGGTCATTCAATAATGACTTACACCGAGAAAAACCTACAATGTTCCGATTGCGGAAAAACCTTCCCCTTTACTGTGGAAGAACAGGAATTCTTTGCGTCCAAGGAATATACTAATGAGCCCAAGCGCTGCCCGGCTTGCCGTTCCAACCGAAGAGCCGAGCGTTTTGGCACTGGCGGAGGCAGCTATGGCAATAGAGCCCCGCGACAGATGTATTCCGCCACCTGTGCCCAGTGCGGCAAGCAGGCCGAAGTTCCATTTCAGCCTCGCGGCGATAAGCCGGTCTATTGCCGGGACTGCTACAACAAGTCCAGATAATACCCCATAAAAGAAATTGAAGATATGGGTCGGGAAAGCCCCGACCCATAGTTCTTTATGAAAGGAACGGGCCAGCTATGGCTTTAGACGTATCTCTGCGTGAAGGTGAGAGCCAGGAGTCCCTGATCCGCCGCTTTCAAAAGGCCGTCCAGATGGAAGGTGTCCTGCGGGAATTCAAAGCCTCGCAAACCTTTGTCTGTAAACGCGATGCCTATATAATCAAGTCCAAAAGATCCGCCCGGCGTAAACGGATGAGCAGATAGCCCCATAAAGGCTCATCATTGGAGAAATATTGAAGATACTACTAGTTTACCCGCAGTGTCCGGATACTTTTTGGAGTTTTAAACATGCCTTAAAATTTGTTTCCAAGAAAGCTTCTTTCCCTCCGTTGGGAGCTTTAACCGTAGCCGCAATGCTGCCCCGGGAATGGGATAAGAAGCTGGTGGATATGAATGTAAGCATTCTCAAGGATGAGGATATCCAGTGGGCGGACTATGTGTTCATCAGCGCAATGGTGGTGCAAAAGGAATCCGTTAAAAGTGTTATTCTGCGCTGTAAAAGTTTGGGTAAGAAAATTGTGGCCGGCGGCCCTTTGTTTACCACCGAGCCGCATAATTTTGAGGGCGTAGACCATTTCATTCTCAATGAGGCGGAAATCACCCTGCCGCTTTTCCTGGCGGACATGAAGAACGGCCATCCGCAGAAGATATACTCCACGGCGGTCCATCCTCAGATTACGCAGACTCCAGCCCCGATGTGGTCTCTGATTAAAATGAACAAATATTCTTCCATGAATATCCAGTATTCCCGCGGCTGCCCGTTCAATTGTGAATTCTGTGATATCACTTTTTTGGATGGGAATATCCCGCGTACCAAAAACAAAGAACAGATACTGACGGAGATGGATTCTCTTTATCAAGCCGGTTGGCGCGGGGACGTCTTTTTTGTGGATGATAATTTCATTGGAAATAAAAAGAAACTGAAAGAAGAAACCCTGCCCGCCATCATCGATTGGATGCAGAGACATAAGCGGCCTTTTAACCTCTTCACCGAAGTCTCGGTAAATCTGGCCGATGATGAAGAATTGATGCATCTGATGGAGCAGGCCGGCTTTAACAAAGTCTTTGTGGGCATCGAAACACCAAATGAAGCCAGTCTTTCAGAGTGTGATAAAAAGCAGAATACCCGGCGCGATCTGATAGCGACAGTAAAAATCCTTCAGAACCACGGCTTTGAAGTAATGGGTGGTTTCATTGTCGGCTTTGATAGTGATACTCCGGCCATCTTCAAAACCCAGATCAACTTTATCCAGAAGAGCGGTATTGTTACGGCTATGGTAGGCCTGCTGAATGCCCCTCGGGGTACCCGGTTATTTCAGCGATTAAAAAGAGAAAACCGTCTGCTGAAAGAGTCCACCGGCGATAACACGGATTTTTCCTTGAACTTTGTTCCCAGGATGAAGCCGGAAACATTGATCAGCGGTTACAAAGAGATCTTGAATACTATTTACTCTCCGAAGCATTACTATGAGAGGATAGGCAACCTGCTCCGGGAATATAAGCCTCGAACGAAGTCCTTCAGCTTACACTCCAAACGCTGGAATATTCAGGGATTTTTCAACTGTATGTGGTTCATGGGCATCAGGGAAAGTGGGCGCAGATACTACTGGAGGCTGTTGGTATCTACTTTATTCACTAAACCGAGGTCATTTCCTCTTTTTATTTCGCTTTCTATTTATGGATATCACTTCCGGCGAGTAATAAGAAAATATGTTAACACGCCGGATGCCGCGGTAGTGTAACCCGATATAGGCCTGTATTAGTTCAAGTCCCCAAAATAATGTCTGAAAGAACAGCCTGTACTGCAGGAGTCTGTCCAATTTTAAAAATAAATCAACAGAAAATAATATTGAAAAATATACCAGGGAGTTTAATGAATTTCGAATCTTTTAATCTTAATCCTGAAATAATGTCCGGCGTGCGGGCTCAGGGTTATACCAACCCCACGCCGATACAGATAAAGTCCATTCCTCCGATCATGGAAGGTCGGGATATCATCGGTCTGGTCGTGCATTGCGTCAGGAAATAATAACGGGTCAAAAAAGGCCCGTTAAAAGAGAGCGAGCGGGCTCAAATTAAACTAAGGGCCAAAATCAATCAGGAGGAGTAAAGATTATGAAAATCTACGTGGGGAATCTTTC
>JAQULX010000312.1 GCA_028718465.1 Dehalococcoidales bacterium
TATAGCTAATGAATATGTCTATGGGTTTAAGAAGGTTGGAAAGTTAGACAGGAAATGTGCTATGCTATCGAGTGCCGGGTCAGTGAGAGGCACTAATGTAGTGCCGTCTCTCCAAACCCATGCTGGCTGCAAATAAGGATTATTCCTATAACCAGCAGAAATTAGCGAACGCAGTTTCATTTTGGCCAGTTTCGTGACTGGCCAGGTATTAGCCCCAGTGCATGCCGCAAATGCCTCTACACAGGGAGCAATTGTGGGCGCTCCGTTCATCGCTGCTGTTAAGCACATAGTATCAAGGCTACCTGGGACATCTGTCCAAGGGATCATCAATACAACGATAATAGGATTAGTTCCTGCTTTCGTAAGTGGCGCCGGAGGTACAGCGTATCTTCGGCTAGTCGGTCCCAGAATTTCTGCTGTAGCATTTATCATAGTCGTAACCCTAGCAAATGCTCCGGCTGGGTCAGAGTCATTATCAGCTACGATTAGTATAGCTCTAACGTTTTGGAATCCCGGAATTGAAGGAAGCTCATCCAATGCCTCCGTTAGACAATCAATGCCATCGTGTTGAGAATCAAAAACATAACCACAGCTTGAAATTTCGAAACTAGGTAGGTTCCTCTGAGAGATTAAGTGTGAAAAGAATTCTGCATCATGCATCCCTTCACATAGTAGAACGTATTCCCTATTTATTACTTTCAGCCCCATCACTCGCCCCTCGAATCTCGCTTTTGCGCTTCAAGGCGGCTTTCATAGACGCCCCACTTATATGACGCACTATGCAATTACCATTTTCTCTCTCAGTTCTCAGGAGGGAAAAGTCATCTGCGCTATTATCCATAACTGAACCGAGCCCTTCCAGACATTCCGCACAATGTGAGGTAACAAAAATTTGATTGTCAAATTCCTTTGCAAAGTTATAGAGCACAGACCAAACGAGTCCATATTTCTCGTAGAAAATTCCATTCTCAATTTCATCAATCAATATAATTCCGTCTCGTAAAGAAGCACACCCTAGCAAAATCGTTATTATTTTGTATATACCAGATGATACGAGTTGAAGACGCCGCGCTTCCCCCGATTTCATTATTGCATACATACCTTGCATACCACTAGGACTCAAAACCTGCAACCCAGTAATGAAAGGAAAATTTTGCTTTATAAAGTCTACAATTTTCTCAACCTTATTTCTGTCAGCGTCGGGTCCCGTTTGCATTTGGGAAAACCATGACGTGTTATCTATTTCATTATAATTAAGCATCGATGTAAAAATAAAGACCCCGGGCCTTAGGGGTTGAAGTGCTGGTTGCTGCTGAACAACACCTTGTTCATTTATGGCAACAACCGATTTAGTTAACACTCCATTGACTTTTCGTTCAAAGACAATAGTGGGCATTGTCGTTGGTGACGGAACCTTACTAATTTCTGGAAATAGCGTAGATTGCTCGCTCTTAAATGATACATCGAGTGAATACGAGTTATTAGTATCAGAATATTGTATCGAAATATTGTCAGAGAGTGCGGCCTTCCCGTCTTTCATGAAAGAACGAAAATAGTGTTCCCAAGCATTCTTGAAGTTTTGTGGATTTATTGGAGGAGAGGCTATTCCTCGAAACTGGTTCAACCACACCATGTCATTAGGAATTCCGGCTAACCCAAAGTGAAGCGCCTCGAGTAATGCAGATTTTCCGGATGCATTGTTACCCGTAATTACGTTGACCTTTTTAAGGTTACTCAATTCCACCTTTTCAAAACACCGCCAGTTTTTGACTGCAAAAGATTTAAGCATTTAGTTTCTCCCTTTTTTAACTATTATACCACTAAATGTAATGCTTAAAAATAAATTGTTCCCTAGGCACCCACTTCTTATTCTTTCCACCACTTTGCAACCTCTACGTTTTTCTCCCCTACCCATTCATCGATAGCTTTTAAATCAAATCTGACTAATCTACCAAATTTAACATGAGGAATTCGTTTCTGCCAAACCCATGCATATAAGGTGCCAACAGGCATATTGATATACTCAGAAAGTTCCTTAATAGAAAGGTAACGTTTTTGCATTAAAACTTATCTTAGAGCTTCAAGCTTTTCAGATGCTTCCTGAGAACCTGCTCAAGCTTAGTCATCGCACCAATCATGTCGTTCTGTAGCTTGTCCCGCTTGGAAGTATCAATCAGTCCCGGTGAATCAAACCGTTTAGATATCCTGCTCGCCCGGCGGTCATCAAGGCGCTCCCATCTAAGCTTATCCCCGAATTCTTTCTCAATCTCGGCGCGATGAGAATGTAGCTCATCAAATATGCGCTTATTCTCTTCGCCGGATTCTTTGCCACGGTCGATATAAAGTTCAGTCTGTCCATACTTATAGGTAATCGCGTAATTAAATCCTAATCCTCTAATACCAGAACCTGTGCCAATCCAATTAGCAGCAGTAGGAGAAATATTAGAGTGAAGGGTAGTCTTCTGTTTGCTTTTCTCGAGAAATGACTTCCAGAATTCATAACGTAAGCGGTGACGTTCAGCCTCTTCTTTCTTTTGGCCTCCAACAATTTCAGTTTTCTCGCTTGGACCAGTGACAATAGTAAATTTAGCAGCGGGCTCGGAGTTACCAATGCGATACGCCTCTACTTGCACAAGATAAAACCTAACGCCGCTTCCTGTCTCATTTAGCCACTCGATAGCATTTATATGTTCTGCTCGAGGGTCGCTCGAAATCCAGATGACGGTCTTTGCTTCGAGATTTGAGATGTATGTAAGTATCTGTCCGAGGTGACTATGGTCGGTCTTCTCAAGCTGATTCTCTATCAATACCTTCTGACCCGAGCTATCCTCTGCAATAATATCTGCTGAAAAAGAACCAACGCTTTTTTCTTTCTCGTCAGCCGTTAACTTAATTTCGAGTTCCTCACCGAGAACTTCAAGGTTTTCAAATAACCAGCATGTAAAATCTTTCGCTTCTTTCTTCCATACATCTCGTAAAGAAACCCGCTCCATCCTTCCAACCATAAATGCTCCTTTTTAAAGCTACGGCTATTATCTCTTCGGATCTCTTAACGCCTTCTTTTCATCGGTTTCACAAATTCAATGCTTCTTGGTGTTCTTTAGGCACTTCTTATCTCTCCGCACCAGGGCGCAGTAATCCGAGTTTAGATATTTACAAATTTCTGGGTTGTATTGAGGACAGACACTGCTCTTCTTATTTTTCTTTACCATATTATTTGGTTAAAAGAGATTAAAAACCATCTCATCTATTCTATTCTGTATTCCTGATATATCTTTTTTGTCTCTATATGCGTTGTGGGCTTTCAGAGATAACGAAGAAAGGGTAGAATGTAATTTAATCTTTGAGTCAAATTTAGGTATTTTTATATTCTCAAGAATATCTATGCCTCTTTGAAGCTCAAGGGTATATCCTTCTATCAAATCAGTTATGGGCTTTGAATTAAGAACAGCGCAGAGATAATGAGCTTCTTTTTTATTTTCTAAAGGACAAAAAAGCACCTTTGAATCTGGGATAATTAATTTCCCTTTGAACGGCCTGTCGTGCTTAATAGATATTACACAGGCAATCATTCTTTTATTTTGTTCCCTCCAGACTACTTTCCACGGAGAAAAAGTATATGTCCCAACGTTATCGAGGAAATAAAACGGGTCCCTTTCTTCATCAAAAAACTTGCTGTTCCTTTTTCTTGTCTCCAACAATATTTTCTTGAAATAGGATAACCATTCATAGGTAGTTGTGTGCTTAATCTTTAATTCGTCCTCAGGTATTGCATTGTGGACACCCTTTTTATTTTCGTGAGGCATTAAGACATAGGTATAGTCAATTATTCCATATCTACCAATATTTCTACCGCTTATAAGTGGGAAGACGAATCTATCCCCTATTAAACCTATGTGTTCTCCTAAATCTTCGACCTCCTTTAATCTCCCTCTTTCAAGAAGGTTACATATTTGTATTCTCGTTTTGCCAACATACCGCGGTTCTTTTAACAAATACACTCCTTTGGCGCCAAGGGGCTCAACTCCTTTTCTTCCACGATATGCTGATACTCCAATCGCCTTCCTCATTTTCTTCAACTCGCCGGAGGGCAGAGTAAGCCAAGGGGTCCTCAACGCTTTATCTGTTCCCGTCCCCCCTATTGGAGTAGCTTCCAATCTATTCTCTACTATTTTCCTTTTAACTTCTATTAAAGTATCCTGCTCTCTGACCTTTTCTTTAGGAGTCCACACTAAATATGGCACTGGGTATTCGGTCTTCTTGCCTTTTTCCAAGAGTAGAACAGAAGTGCGGTTTGTAACTTCTGAAAATGGTTTAACAGAGACCATGTCGATTACTTTATCAACCCTAAGCGGTGTTTTAACACCGCCCCTGGTAATTTCGAATTTTCTAAATCCTTCACCGCCTTTCTTGGACTTAAAGAAA
>JAQULX010000313.1 GCA_028718465.1 Dehalococcoidales bacterium
TATGTCAACGAAGACGGCGTGTCGGAGGTGGAGAAGACGCACATAAAGGAAGCGCTCGTGAGAACGCGCAACGCCAATCCGGGATTACCCTGGCTGCAAAAGACATGTTTTTGTGCGTCAGAAGCACCGGTTTGGGCGAGCCCGTGGTCCCTGAAGTGAAATACAGGCCGCATTCGTCAGCCGGGCCCAGTTTGATATTTACCGGATCATCGCTGGCGCTCGTTAATACATCGTTGTAATGTACCATGCCCGGGGGCAGATTGGGGCCGATATAGATATAGTCTTTGATGGTATTCAGGTGGGATTTAACGCTGTCGACTGTTTTGGCAAATTCGTCTTCGAAAATCATCGCTTTCGCTTCTGCGATGTCGGCACAGAATTGAAAGTCAACGGCATTAAAGCGATAGTTTAGAGGCACTGCCCAGGCTCCGGTCTTGATAATACCGAAATAGGATATCAGCCAGGGGATTGAATTTCTCATCCAGTGAATGACCTTATCATCTCTGGTAATCCCTTTGCCAATGAGATAATTGGCGATGCGGTTGGCTTTATCGTTAAACTCTTTCCAGGTCACGGCAGCACGGTAGTTCTTGCTGGGCGTTAGCTCGATCAGGGCGATATCATCCGGGTATTTACGGGCATTGCGTTCCAGCATATCGACAATTGTGGGCATAAACTTCAATTCCTCCTGCTGATTGACAGATGTTAGACCGGGTACAGGTAATTCCCTGCCGCCGATGCTTTTATAAGATTAACATTTTTAGATAGGATTGGCTAGTTTGATGCGGTTCCCCCCTGTCCTCCTGCTGAGCTAAATTCAAAGTGGAAGCGGACTGATAATGCTTTAGCCCTGCTTTAAAGCAGGGCTAAAGCAGTCTCCGGAGTTTCGCGACACAGCCGGACTAGGGCAGCACTAACACTTCATCTCCGTCCCAGGAAAAGTGAACCGGCAGATTCTCACTTCTGGATATATCTTCCACATAATTATAAACTTCCTGTCCCCTGGCATCGTCTTTGCCAACAATCTCAGGTTCTGAATTCTTGTTTATATAACAGGGGATATAGGATATTTTGTTAATATTCCCATTTTCTATATTAGCTTTCACCATTAAGGTTGTTCTGGACTCATGCGGACAGAAAAATGTAGGGCATTCAGGATCAGGCTTAAAGCCATACCGGGCCAGGATTTGAGTCATGACTTTGATACTCTCCGGGCTTCTACTGATAGTAGCGGGACCTGTTTCGATTGCAAAGTTCCCTGTTGAATAGAATATGGCCTTGCCCTTGTACATCTCTACTCCCTTTAGAATGTGAGTATGAGTGCCCAGGACCAGGTCCGCTCCTGCATCTATAGCTTCATGACCGAGTTCAACACAGTACATTGGAATGACACGGGGCGTGACATGTATTCCCCAGTGCATGGCCAAAACCACAACGTCAACCTGTTTTTTTAACCTGGTAATATCTTCCACCATCATTTTACGATCTTCCGCGTATGGGATAGTCACTATTCTGGGGGGAGTGCCCGGGTGATGGTCGACCTGTTCATAGATTGTCCAAACACGTATTCCCGCCAGCCCCGGTTTGGTTTTCGTAGCTTCATAACCCTTGGTGTAAACACAAGAATAAGCCAGAAAGCCAACTTTGGTCCCTTTTCTCTCCAGAATAACCGGCTGCCGGGCTTCATCTATGTCTTTGCCTGCTCCAACATAGGGCATGCCTCCCTCTTTAAAACGTTTCAGAGTATCCAGCAGGTTTTCCTCACCCCAATCCAGCGTGTGATTATTGGCCAGGGAAATAACATCGAAACCGGCGTATGGAAGCGCTCTAAAGTTTTTCGATTCGGAATTTGGGCCGTGACCGAGCACGGGGTAACCAAGATCGGAATAGGTTTGATCGGTATTGCCGTAAGCAATATCCGCAGTCCGCAGGGTGTCAGCAACATGCTGAAATATAGTCTCAGGCTGCTCTCTATCAATTACAATATCGCCCACTCCCAGCAAAGTAACAGGTTCTTTTTTCATTTCCTTTTAATCAGACCTCCTTGATTTTTAACAATAATATTATGGGCCTGTTCAGACAGGTAAATAGCCGTAAAATGGCTATTATGAACCAAAGGCCGTTGCATAATCAAATCCGGCATAAATTTATTACCTGAGCCAGGTAATAAAAATTTGTAGCTAAAATGGTATCGGAACTGTTAATTTTCCGCACCATTAGTCTCTATTTTGATGTGTGTTTTTTACCAGTGCCACAGGCAAAATGAAATATGGGCTTATCAATTCTATTCCATTTAATTGGGCCATGAACAAGCCCTTTAGGAATAAATACCAGACTGCTTTTAGTGATTATATGCTTCTCACCATCCAACCAGACTTCAACTTCCCCACACAGGTCGGAAGGGTCTTTCATATCAGTACCAAAAAGAGCCAGGACCTCGTCATAATCATGATAATGGGAGTGGAGGTCCAATCTGCCGGACGTATCATTAACGGGATAAGTCGGCCAAAACCAGGCGCATTCAACATAAAATGCCCCTTTGATCACATCATCGTCCAGGGATAGCACGGTGGTAAGCTCATCAGGTTTGTAGACAGGAGCCCAATCATTTACCATTGGTGGAGTTAACTGGGTAACAATATATTTGCCATATTTTGTCTCAGTCACAGTAGTCTCCTTTTTATTTAATATCCCGAAAAACTACACCTTCCATTGCCGAGCCTTTTTAATTTACAGCAGCTCAATCCTTATTCAACCGGACAATAATTGTATAATACCCTTGCCATATATCTTAATCAAGCTGTACAGGGGGGAACCTTATCAGATAAAAGACTACATTCACGTCTACCTGCAATAACTGTTATTATCCCTTTTCCTGTTTATATGTGATCAAGTTGAATTATAACATTGTCGAATGACAGCTAGAATGGCTTAAAACATTTAGCCTGATAAACCGGCCTTTCCGACTGATAACAGTACCTCCCGGAAATATGCTAAACTGAATTTATACGATGCAAGTTAATAGTGATAAGACCTTTTAAGCAGGAAGCTGAAGATGCATCATACTCTTCGTCTTTACGGACAGCATCAACATGGGCTGATCCATCTGTATATGTCGCTGGCCAGGCTGACTCGTGTACCCGTTATCGGAAGTGTAGTACGCTGGGCAGCCAACACCTACGCCGTGCACGGTCACAGCGGATATTACCTGACCTTACAGGAAGCCGAAGAGATTGTGGATATCGCTAAAAGCGTTTCCCTGGGACCTTGCAGCTGCCGGCAGGAGTTTCATAACTGCGAACACCCGGTGATGAGTGAAATAGTCCTGGGGAACGGATCGACAGAGGTGTATGCCAGCCGGGTAAAAGAATTCCGGCAAATATCCAGGGAAGAAGCCAAAGGTATTTTACGCCAGGCTCACGCACAACATCTGGTCCAGAGCATCATGCGGTGCGGAGACCATTTTTATGCGCTCTGCAACTGCTGCAGTTGCTGCTGCGTACCCACTCGTCTCAGACATGAATTCGGCGTCGGCAAAGCCCTGATAAGGAATGCCAATGTAGTCCGGGACTTCCGGCAGCAACAGCTTTAGGACAGGTCGCAGATATCCAGCCAGCCCTCTTTCAAAGCTTGCAGGACCGCTTCTGTGCGTGAGTCCACTTCCAACTTGTTGAAGATATTGCTCAGATGCGCCTGAACAGTGCGTTCGCTGATGTTGAGTTCCTTCGCGATCTCTTTGTTCCGCATTCCTTTGGCTGCCAGCTTAAGCACTTCTATTTCACGGGGATACAGGTCCAGGTTGCCCTTTTTGCCGTCTTTGTCGGATATCAGTTGGCGGATGATACTATTGGCTGCGCTCCGGTCGATAATGCCGTCTCCAGCGTTGGCCAGGCGCACTGCGGTGATTAACTCACGGATCGGCGTATCCTTGGTCAGGTAGCCGGCGGCGCCGGCCCGCAGGGAAGCCAGGATATAGGTCTGGTAGTTAAAAGCGCTGACAATCAACACAGCGGTATTGGGGGAAGATTCTTTAATCAGTTTGGTGGCTTCGATGCCGCTTAGCTTGGGCATAGCTACATCCAGGATCGCAACATCCGGCTTGAGGTCTTTCGATAAATTTACCACCTCTTCCCCGTCTCCTGCCTGACCTACTACCTCAAGCTCTTTTTCGTCCGCCAAAAGTCGGCACAGACCTTCTCTGAATGCCGGATGATTGTCCGCAATAACTACTCTGATTTTTTCCATATCGCAGTCTCACTCCTCCTTAGGGATGACTAAGGATATAATGTTTAGCCGACCTTGTCAATATAGGTTTCGAGGCTAATAATAGTATTTGCTTACTGTCAATCGGGAATATTACGCAATCTATAAGCCATAAGCATAACAACAATAGGTATATTGGAGATGATTTTCTAAATTA
>JAQULX010000314.1 GCA_028718465.1 Dehalococcoidales bacterium
TCATGATGGATGCTCAAAGCTTGATACAGCGAATATACCATGAGTTACACTCATCAAGGCCAGCTCGCCCTGTACTATCACGCATCGCAGACGAAAAAATATTATACCTTAGCGAAAATGAGCTGATATCCTGAAGAGGAGTCCATTATATTTATGAATATTCTCGTTTTTTTACCTACCCACACGTTGAAAATCGACCGGGGCGATACCATACACATTAAGGAATTAGTCGGTAATTTATCAAAACTCGCGAAGACTGACGTTATAATAGCGAGCGATTTCGTGGCTTCTATTAAGGTTCCTTTTATGACAACAATACTACGCGTAATACCGGGTATTACCAGAGCTGCCTCCTTAATCCGGAAAAGAAGGCCTGATATAATATATGTGCGAAGTACTGAAG
Source organism: Dehalococcoidales bacterium (assembly GCA_028718465.1). The sequence goes on from JAQULX010000314.1 coordinate 404, forward strand.
CTATTTTTGCCATTGTTCTGGCTAAGTTTTTCAGAATTCCACTAATAGTGGAAATTAATAATTTTTTCATTGATGAGTGGAGAATGACAACAAAGAATTCAGGAATGCGCAAGTGGGTCAGCTATATCCTGGGTTCACTTAATGAGAAAACTTTCAAATACGCTAATCATTTAGTAGTAGTTGCTCCAGAAATCAAGGAGGAACTGGAGCTTAAATACAAAATCAAGCCGGAGAAGATTACTGTAATTGGAAACGGAGCGAATACAGAATTATTCAGCCCTATGAATACCGGGGAGGCGAGGGAAAAGCTCAAACTCAACCATGCCGATAATTATATCTGTTTTATAGGCAACCTGATACACTGGCAGGGTGTAGAATACCTGATAGAGGCAAGTCCGTATATACTGGAGGAATACCCGAATACCCTGTTTTTGATTGTTGGGGATGGGCCTATTCGCAACCCGCTAACCGAGCTGGCCCAGGGGCTTGGTGTGTCAGACAGATTTGTTTTTACCGGAACGGTTCCTTACGATAAAGTACCTTTATACATGAACTCAAGTGATATATGCGTTATTCCAAAGAGACCTATTAAGACCTCGCCTTTAAAGCTCTATGAGTATATGGCGTGTGGAAGGCCGGTTATTGGCAGTGATATAGAAGGGGTGCGGGAGATTATTATAGAATCAAAAGCGGGAATTTGTGTGCCGCCTGAAAACTCTCGCGAACTCGCTAAGGCGGCTATTGACTTACTGCGAGACCCCGGTTCCAGGGAAAGCATGGGGAAAAACGGCCGAAGTTATATTGTAGAAAATAGAAGCTGGGAAAGCGTGGCCAGGAAAGTCTTCGGGGTTTGCCAGATGGTGGTTAAGAACACTGATCGGAATGCTGCGAAAAGGGAAAGCTCAATGGAAAGTAACCCAACTGGCAAAGAATCTCTGTAAGTAAAGAGTGAGGATTGATGATTAAGGCAGTTTTGGTATGTGGTGCGAGACCCAACTTTATGAAAATCGCTCCTTTGATGAAGGCTATAACCAGATACAACACTGAACATGAAACCGCAAATATTGAGCCTTTTCTGGTTCATACCGGCCAGCACTATGATCTTGAGATGTCAAAGGTATTCTTCCAGGAGTTGGAACTCCCGGAACCAGACCTTTTTCTTGGCATTGGGTCAGGGACTCATGCAGAGCAGACCGCCAGGATTCTTATTGAACTGGAGAAAGCACTATCCCTGGAAAAGCCTGATCTGGTAATAGTGGTAGGTGACGTAAATTCAACCTTGGCCGCGGCTTTGGCCGCAGCTAAACTCCACATTCCAGTAGTCCATGTGGAAGCAGGTTTGCGCTCTCATGACAAGTCCATGCCTGAAGAAATTAACAGGGTCTTGACTGATGCAATATCCGATTACCTTTTCACAACGTCAGTGGATAATAATGATAACCTCAAACATGAGGGAGTGGCTGAAGAAAAAATTTACCTCGTCGGTAATGTAATGGTTGATTGCATCACCCAGTACAAGGAAAAGGCGGATAAATCACTTATTTTGAATAACCTGGGACTGGCTGGGAAAGGCTATGCCCTGGTTACTTTACATCGACCCAGTAATGTGGATAATCAGGAGAGTCTTTACAGAATAATCGAGGCTTTGAGCGTGATATCCCAAAGGATTCCCGTGATATTCCCAGTTCATCCCAGGGCAAACAAGAACATTAAGAAGTTCGGGTTTGATCATTATTTTGTGAATAATAAGATACTGGCCATTGAACCCCTCGGCTATATTGATTTCCTGAACCTGGAAATGAACTCTAAACTGGTGCTTACAGACTCCGGCGGTATGCAGGAAGAGACTACCGTCTTAAACGTTCCCTGCCTGACCCTGAGGGACACAACTGAGAGACCTGTTACCGTAACCCAGGGCACAAACACGCTGGTATGGAATGTCACTGAGCGTATCATTGAAGAAGCGCACAAGGTAATCGAAGGCCACGCTAAAAACGGCCGTTGCCCCGAGTTCTGGGACGGTAAGGCAGCAGAGAGGATTGTAGATATACTTACAAAGGATTTTGCAGGGAATGTGAAATGTTGCGGCTAGCCAAGATACCTTACATGTCGCGAATGTTCCTGAAAAGATTGAATGATACTCAGGAGAACTTGAGATGAACAAATACTTGATTACAGGTGCATCGTTACGAGGCCGCGGTGCCGAGGCAATGGTTTTTGAAACATGCAGGAAAATAAAAGAAATCGATGCTGCAAACGAAATTTCATTAGCCGCTGATAAAAGCAACTTTGATTATGACCAGTCATCTATAAATGAAGCCGGAAATCCTTTTGATGTGCATGTGATTGCTATTACAGATTCTCGGCGATTCAATATCAGGTATATTGGTTATATCATACAAAAATTGATATACCTTTATGATCTTGTAGTGGCATACTTGAATGGGAGTATCTTGAAATCATGCGGTTATAAGATTAAATATTGTAGTAGAACAGCACAATGCCTGAATAAGGCGGATATAATAATACAGGTAGCCGGGATATCTTTTACTGATAATTTTGGTGTATTCTATGCTTTGCATCAAGCTGAGCAGATGCTATTGGCAAGGGCATTAGGGAAAAAATATTTTTGTGCGCCACAGGCTTATGGCCCATCCACTAATTTATTAATAAATACTTTTGCTCGCATTGGTCTAAATAGAGTGACTCATATTATGCCACGCGGTCAGATATCTATGAAGTACCTGATATCCAGAAAAATAAGGCCGGATAAAATTTCACCGGTCCCTGATCTCGCTTTTTCCTTTAATAACCCATTGGAAGAAGAAGTAACCGCTGTCAATAAAAAGTATTGCATTGATCCTCTAAAAAGATATATTGGCGTTGCCTTTAACAGTCACCTTTATCGCTGGTGCGGCCCTTCAGTGATACAAATGATGGCACATGTTATTGATTACCTGACGACTAATTTGGGCTATGATGTAATTCTAATATCCCACGAATTCAAAGCCGAGTCAAATAATTCCAATATGGTTGATGACAGATATATAAATCGGATGATCTATCAAAACTGTATTAATAAAGACAAGATACTAAACATTGAGGATGAACTTAGAGCAAACGAAATAAAAGCCTTGCTGAAGTCCTGTCAAATTAGTATTTGTGCTCGATTTCATGCTATGATATCTTCTCTCAAAATGGGAATACCCCCCTTAGTTATAGGTTGGTCTGATAAATATCTCGAAGTCATGGAGCAATTTGCGTTGAATGACCTTGTTCTGGATTACAGGACAATAGATGAGGATATGCTGATACAGAAAATCATTGGGATACAGGATCAAATAGATAAGATCACCCTTAAAATCCACAAAACACTACCTAGGCTTGTAAATTCCTCCGATATAATGAAGTCCATCATTATTAGTGATATTAATAACAAGAAGCAATTATGCATCCGGAATATGCATTTTACCTGCTGTCGATGAAATTATTGAAAAATCTTAAGAAAATAATCCATGGAAAACCTAATAGTATTGATTGACCATTTATAATGCAACAAAGCCAAGAATATACTAAGTTTGGGAAACATGTAATCTACGTGATTGTAGCTGACATGTTAAATATACTTCTTGGAATAATTCAGATGCCCATCATTACCAGAGGGCTTGGCACTAACCTCTATGGCATATGGGCGCTGATTAACGTTACTATTTCTCTTATGCTTCCCTTTGCCGGTCTTTCTCTGGGTTCGGGTATTATTCGTTTCCTTGCCGCTGAGAAAGATGAGAACACGGTAAGAGATGACTTCTTCTCGTCATTTTCAATCGTATTTCTTTCTAGCGGTGTCCTATCAACCCTTTTGTTACTCTTGGCCAGTCTACTGGCAGTGCATATCATTAAGGATGTCAATGCTACCCAGTATATCCGAATCGCCTCGGTTTTAATAATTCTAAACTCCTTCAGTGTCCTGGCTCTCAGCTTTCTACGTATGCGCCGGAT
>JAQULX010000315.1 GCA_028718465.1 Dehalococcoidales bacterium
TGAGTGATAATAAATTCGCAGAAAGGATGGTAAAAGCACGTTCCGATCTCTTCAAACATACTCAGAGGCTTGCCTGTTCTGAAGCTGACTAGCTTCCTACAGGCTCATTATTCAATTAGAAAAGAGTCCGGTTCTTTGCCTTGTGATTCTTTACCTTGGTACTGCTTGGTACATGGGGGTATTCGATAAATAGCATTTTTAAATACCTCACAAAAATCTCGCAACCCCCTCTTCCAGAACGTATATTCTGATAGTATAATTATTCTAAAGGATAGTTAGCGGGATTTACTCATTATCGAATATAAGAATGATGATTGTTGAAAGTAGCTTATGAGGCTATAACCTGTAAGTATTGTGGCAGTCGCCAAATAGTCAAAGATGGACTGCTAACAGGTGTTCAGCGTTTTGGTTGTTAATTCTGATTCATTCACCGACTGTCCAAGTTAAGAAACCAATAAAATCCAGAATAATCATTGATACAGCGACACCTAAAATTCGAATGCCAAAGATAAAAACATTTATAATATCGAAAAGTATACTACAGATTACACACCTAAAAGGACAAGGATAACCGATTTAGACGCTGGTGTTATTCATGATAGGCGTGGACAATATTCGAGGCTATATTAAGGTAGGATTGAGACCAGATAAAAAATAGTACTATAATACCTATTACGAAACTCCTATTAGTTGTGCTATAATGCAGGAAAGCTTAGGTTAGGTAATTAAAAAAGTAGGAGCGGTTTGCCGGCAAGCTGTCCCGCTCCACTCTAGAGTGGTAGGGTATTATATTACCCTTCCCATGTAATTGGAGACGTGGCTGAGTTTGGTTTATGGCGATCGGCTTTAAACCGATAGGACTGTGTCAGCAGTCCCGAGCGTTCGAATCGCTCCGTCTCCGCTTACAACATTAAATATATAACAGTTGAGAAACATTTGCCAGTGTTGACACTTAGAGACATACACTTTAAAAATGGAGGTATTTTATGACCAACGATATTACTTTGGAAGAATTGATGAAAGCTAGGATTTCAGAAGGTAAGAAAAAACGAGAACTTGCTCAAGCCAGAGCTGAATTAGCTCTCAGTGAGGTAAAACGTTGGGATGAATATATCACGACATTTGAAAAAGCTTTGGAATTAGATAAGCAGCAAGTTAGTGTTGCTATTGGAGAAAATCGCTCTGTTAACATAGATCGTATTCTAATGAGGTCTACCTGGGAGAATCTTGTTGATATTATGAAAGCTAATAATGGGTTATTGGTAGTTGTAGATGCAATAAATCCTTTACTTGAAGCAAAATTATTCAGTGATCGTGAGCATGCCAGAAATGTTATATATACAACTCTATATGGTCACAAAGACGAAGTGGAGCGAATACGTAAAGGTGTCTACCGGTTGAAAAGAAATTATTTGGCTACGAAGAATAAAGCAGTTAAGTTGAACAACCCAATCTCGTTTAGAGATGGTGTTGTTAAAGTACTTCAAAATTATAAAGGTAAGGCGTTAGGTTCAAATGAAATTTGGCAACAAATGCAAGTTCTAGGAATAAAATCAAAATCAAATAATCCAGCCTCATGGGTGGATTTTACAGCGAGACAAATGAAGAATATTGAAAGAGTTTCACCCCATGTTTGGCGTTGGCATCCTGTTGAGACACCAATTGATATAGCCAAACGCTATGAAAAAGAATTAAAAAATTCCAATATGTCTCAAGTTGAACTCGCTGAGTCATTGGGGACTTCCCAGAGTGTTATCGCTAATACAATAAGGTTGCTCGAACTTCCTGAGGAAGTACAACAAATGATTATTAATCAAGAAATAACCGAGACACATGGCAGAAATCTGCTACAACTCAAAGATAAACAAATTATCTTACGCCTAGCAGACGAAATAAAGAAGAATAAATATACAGTAGCACAACTTGATACATGTATAAAGCATTTACTTATGGAACAACAGCCAACCTTACTCTCAATACCAATGGAAGGAGGTGACAATGATGGGATGAAAGAACTCGTACACACTCAAGACAGATTCTAGAAAAATGTTGGAGGTATCTCAAATGGGATTTCCCGATGATGTAGTGGCAACAGAATGGAGGATTGTTAGGGGTAGATGTGAAAAATGCCATATAGAGTTGATTTGGAGTAATAGAGGTAGATATGGTTATGGGGCATGGGAAGCGCATCACATGGACAGCAATCCTAACCATGACTCAATTACTAACTGTCAAATCTTGTGCTGGGAATGTCATGCTAAAACATTCTAAGCCTTTTAAAATATCAAGGAGGTGAAATCGTGAAATATAATAAACCATTCCAATAAAGGCGAAGGGATTGTTCAAAAGCCAATCGCCCTGCCAAGAGTATAGCTTTAAACAATCCCAGCACCTTTAGGAAAGTCCCACTAAGGCTGTAGTGTAGCATAATGCCTAAGTGGCAATCAACTTCGGCAGGGAGTATTTTGGTACTCCCTGCCACCCATATTAATTTGTAATATCGGAATATCTTTTTATGGAGGTTAAAATGACCAGAGCCTTAACGGTTTTTGGCTTTTTTACATTAGGCTTTTTATTATTTGCTATAGCCATTTTTGGAATGATGGGCATCTGGAAGAATTTACTTTTTATACCACTCACAGTATTACAACATTCTATGGAGGCGGTCTTAATTTTAATTGGGTTCGGTTTTGCTAGTTGGTTTTTCGGTAGCATACTTTTAAGAGTAAAATAGGCTGTGCCGAAGCATAATATGCATTTTAAGTTATCGGGTATCGGCAGTGGGAATATCACTGCCGATATCATTAATGCCCAATTATAGCCATCTTAATTAAATGACATACATTTCTTTAAACTTTACCTAACCTAAATACTGGTATCCCCCCGAACCGAGTGTTAGCTTTACCCTCGATCTGGGTTGGCTGCTGAATGCCGCTGCGGGACAGTGGGGGCAGCTATACCTGCTTTTCGATGCAGTATTCCCTCAGCGTGTTTAGGGAAGCGAAAAACTCCCTCATCATCACGCTGACTGTGAACATGCCGCCCGGAGTGACCTGTATCCGGCTGCCTTTTTCAGTGACGGCGCCGGCCAATTTCAGGAGATTTATCTCACGTCCCAGCTTGCGGTGGATCTCGCTGCCGAACTGATTTTGAAAATCGTCCTTATTGATTCTGGTGCCGAAAAGCTTGGTCAGGAAATAATAGCGCAGATATTCATGTTCGGAAAGCTCTCGCCAGAGTACTACCGGGAGGCGGCCGCTGTCTATCAGAGAGGAATATTTATCCAGGGAAAAAGAGTTGACATAAAATAGTCCGTTGACCAGGCTTACCGATCCGGACCCGATTCCTATATAGTCGGCGTAGTCTACGATATATTCGTCAATCAATCGCTTCCCCCGTGAGAAACACCAGACAGTGGAGGCCTGATAGTCCTGCTCGTAGATCTCCCGCAGGATGACGTTGTAATATTCCTTCTCACGCCTGTTGTCCACCCTGGCAAATTTACGTTCAAGAGCGTTCTTTTTATGGGGGGACGGCATCAGCGGATAAAAAGTAACCTGGTCTGCTCCAAGTCTCTTGAAAGTAAGGACGTCCGTTTTGAATTTCTCGAGGGTTTGAAACGGAAAATTGAATATCAAATCTATATTGACCGTATTGAAATGGCCCCGGGCCATCTCGATCTTTTCCTGCGCTTCATTTCCCAGGCTGATGGTCCTTCCCATGGACCTCAGCATATCATCATCGAAACTTTGTATTCCCAGGGAAAGCCGGTTGACTCCGGCCGTTTTAAGGTCCGCGACGGTCTTCCCGGTGAGCTCGTGAGGCGTGGTCTCCAGGGAGATCGCCCTGACTGGGAACTTCTTTTTCAGATAATCGATGAAAGACAGCAGCTCGTCCATCATTATCGTCGGAGTCCCGCCCCCGAAATAGAAGTCGGAAAAGGTAAACCCGCGCTGGATATAAATGTCCAGTTCCTTCCGGAGGCTGGCAAAGTATTTTCTGGCTTTGTCTTCCTGGAACAGGTACCGGTTGAAGCAACAAAAAGGACAGAGTTTCCGGCAAAAAGGGATGTGGATATAGAGGGAGAGTTTTTCATCGGGACGGAGGAGTTGTCTGTTGACCCTGGAATCACCCGGTGTCTCCTTGAGCTTGAGGAACTTTTTCCCTTCGCGCCGGGTAATGTAACCCGCGATATTTGAATACAGTTCAGTTGCCATCACTCTATTATATCGTTTTAATTAAACTTATTCATAGTCGCGGTCAGTCCCTCGGTTAGAAGGCACACCACAGCGTCGCCGACCCGGTGGACGGTCTCCTCTATAACCGGATTGTCGTCCGGTGTAAAGTCGCCCAGAACATAGTCCACGATGGTGCATATTGGTACTTCGCCGTT
>JAQULX010000316.1 GCA_028718465.1 Dehalococcoidales bacterium
GGCATGGGTAGCACTGGATAGGGCTATCAGAATTGCCGGAAGCTACGACCTGTCAGGAGCAGCGGTAGCCAAATGGAAAAAGGTCAGGAAGACGATACGCGAACAGGTATTGGCTCAAGGTTATAATGAGGATGCAGGCGCGTTTACCCTGCACTACGGTTCGAAGGAACTGGATGCCGCCAACCTCCGCATCCCGCTTCTGGAATTTCTCCCCGTGGATGATATCCGGGTGCAGAACACCATTGACCGCACTATGGACCTGCTGGTTAACAACGGGCTGGTCCACCGCTATCTGACGGATGACGGTTTGCCCGGCAAAGAAGGCGCTTTTGGTTTATGCACATTCTGGCTGGTAGATGTTCTGGCCTTTTCCGGACGTATGAGAGAAGCCCATGATATTTTTTCCCGGGTCCTGGGTTGCGCCAATCATATCGGTCTGCTGGCGGAGCAATTTGATCCGCAGACCTCTGAGCATCTGGGCAATTTTCCTCAGGCTTTTACGCACATCGGTCTGGTAAACAGTGTATTATATCTGGCTCACGCGGAAGGCAAAGCTATTCCGGACAATTACGCGATGGGAGGTCTGTCTCAGCGGACCTACGCCAGGAAGTGAAGAATGGCTAAAGAATGGGTAAACTGGTCAGGCAGTCTCCGCTTTAAACCGGAGATTATTGAGGAGCCTGCAAGTGAAGAAGCAGTCGTTGCCCTGGTGCAGAGCGCAGCCGGCAAGGGGCAGACAATCCGGGTTGCCGGCTCAGGCCATTCATCAACGCAAATCCTGGAAACAGAATCCATCCTGGTCTCCCCCGGCAAAATGATGAGATCAGGGATGGAAGCTATTGAAAAAGTTAATGACCGGGAAGCCTGGGTCCCATCCAGCATCAGCCTTCGGAAACTCGGTGAGGGATTGGTCAAAGTCGGTTTGGCCACTCACAATTTGGGCGACGTAGATGTGCAGACTGTGTCTGGAGCTATCAGTGTAGGAACTCATGGAAACGGGAAAGACCTCCGGAATTTATCCAGTATGCTTACCGGGGTTCGCCTGGTTAACGGAGAGGGTAGAATTGTTGAGATCACCGGGGAAAACGACCCTGAGTTCATACGGGCAGCGCGGGTCTCACTGGGTACTTTCGGGGTATTTATTCGCTTGAGGCTGAAACTACTGCCCGCTTTCCGGCTTCGCCGGCGGGAATGGTGTACGCATGTTGACGAATGCCTGACCCATCTCAATGAGCTTATTGAGGGCAACCGGAATTTTGATTTTTACTGGTACCCTCGCAATGACCTGGTCAAATTACGCACATGGAATCCGCCCGGTGAAGGTATGGATGATATCCCTTATGCTAAACGTGTGGAAGATATAACAGGCTGGAGTTTCCAGGCGTTAACCAAGCAGCGTCAATTGAAATTCGATGAGATGGAATATTTTTTACCGGCCGAGACCGCCCCGCACTGTTTTCAGGAAGTCCGCCAGAAAGTGAAAGAGAGGCATCGCAAACAGGTTGCCTGGAGAGTATTATACCGCACAGTAGCGCCAGATGACGGTTATCTGAGTCCCGCCTGGGGACGACAGACGGCAACCATATCCCTGCACCAGAATGCCTCACTACCCTTCCAGGAATATTTCACAGATATCGAACCTGTTCTACGAAGCTATGGAGGGCGCCCGCACTGGGCCAAGAAGCATTCGCTCAAGGCAGAACAACTAAAGCCCCTTTATCCGCTGTGGGACCGATTCCTGGAAATCCGGCAGACCATGGACCCGCACGGGATATTTCTGAACCCGTACTTAAATCAGTTGCTGGGAATTGAGCAATCAGAGCAAAGATAACGCCGGATTTATCCGGGGTAACGGAGGTTAGTTATGGGGCCGCTGGGACATACCGCCTGGGCTATTCCCGGGGGACATATTCCCCTGCACAGCACCGGGCGAGAACCGGACTATACCAGCCGGGATGAACTGCACATGCTTAATACCGGAGATAAGGATGCTCGCATCGAGATAACTATTTATTATTCCGACCGCGGTCCTGTCGGACCTTATCCCTTAACTGTCCCGGCACAGCGCGTTCGCTGTGTGCGCTTTAACGACCTGATTAATCCTGAAGCAATTTATCTGGATACTAATTTTGCAGCTATCATCAGGTCTGATGTGCCCATTCTGGTACAGTTCTCTCGCCTGGACTCGGGGCAACCGGCCAAGGCTATCTTAAGCACAATGGCCTTTCCTGTTTAGAGGCTATAAACAAGATCGCAAGGCATTCCGGATTATCGGGACAAGAAATGGATCACAGGAAAACTCGGGCAAAGCTGGCGCAGGGATATGGAGAAATACGTTCCAGCGTCCCAAGACCACCCCGGGGTTGGGAACGCCTTAAATGGTATGGGCCCGGTCTTCTCTGGCTGGTAGCTACTGTGGGTTCGGGACAGGTGCTCTTTACCCCGCGCATCGGCTCTCGCTACGGCTTTGAGCTGCTCTGGGCAGCCTTGCTGATCCTGATAATGATGTGGGTTGTGCTTCGCGAAATCGGCCGCTATACGGTAGTTACCGGAAAGACTATCCTGACCGGTTACCGGAACCTGCCGGGACCTCCGGGCTGGGCGGTCTGGCTTTTTTTTTGCCGGCGCTGGTAGCCAGTGCAGTGGCAGTTTCCGGTATCTCAGCTCTTATCGGCCGGCTTCTTACGGTTGCTTTACCCGGTGACCCCGCCCTTTATTCGATATTAATAATCCTGGTATCCCTGGCCATAGTGGTTACAGGACGTTACCGTGTTGTGGAAAAGGTAACCAGTGTTATGGCCATCATACTCGTACTGGCTGCTATCACAGCGGCCGTCATGGTTTTTTCATCTGCCGGCGAACTTATGGCAGGGTTGATACCTCACATTCCGGAAGGCTTCGATCTTTATTTTACTCTTCCCTGGTTTGCTTTTCTGGTGGCAGGCGCAATCGGCATAGTCTGGTACTCTTACTGGGTGGCGGCGAGGGGTTATGGAGGCAAAATGCCTGGTGAAGATGGGCTTTCAGAGGAAGGGGATATAGTTCGGGAATCCCAGAAAATCCAGGAAAAGGTGGATAGGCTCCGCGGCTGGACGCGGATAATGTCTACAGCGGCAGCTATCGGAATATTTGGCGGCGGTGTGGTTACTCTCTCATTCTTAGTATTAGGCGCAGAAGTATTAAGGCCAGAGGGTATAATCCCTGAGGGAATAGCGGTAGCGGAGAATCTTACCCTGCTACTTTCCCAAATCTGGGGAGCGATCGGACTCTGGATTATTCTGGTGGGAATGTTTATCGCACTCTGGGGGACTATATTGGCCAATCAGGATGGAGGCGGACGATCATACTCTGATGCCACCTTTCTCTTGCTTATGCCGGAAATGCGCAAAGCGTCATCCGGCAAGAGTCACACTGAAGAACCACTCAGCCGGTGGAGGAGGTTATTAAGCGACAGAAAAAAATTAAAGAACTTCTATTCAATAGTGGTTACAGCTTTAATACCAATAATCGTTTTCTTTGTCCTGCGCGATCCCGTAGATATACTATCTATAGGCGGTATCATTGCTGCCAGCCATACACCTGTTGTTATCGGTTTAACCCTGTATTTAAATAGTACCAGTCTGCCAGAAGGGCTTCGGCCGGGGAAACTGAGTCTGGGCATTATGGTCTTTGCCGCAATGTTTTATGTGGCTTTCGCTACTGTTTTCTATCTGGAGTTGTTCGGTATCACACTACCGCTGTAAAGAATCAATCTTTACCACTGGACCTGCATCCGGTCTGTAATGTTCCGCTCCACCTTTTTCTGTTTCAGCCAGTGGCCGGCTAATAAAGGAATGCCGCGTATTCCGCTTTCACCCTGGAGGAGCCTTACTCCTTACCGACAGAGGCGACGAAGGGTCTCGGGGAGGTGGAACTCGGTGTAGTGGGGGGACGGAATTATGATTAATGATTAATGAATTTATAGGGAGAGAGGGAGAGGCCACCCCACCCAAGATGCTTCGGGGCACCCTGAAGGGTCTCCCGCTATTCCGTCTCGCCTTCGGCGAGGGTATTAAGGCATTCCATTCGAGGCCTCCAGCATGACAGGAGAGAGGGAAACTGGATTCGGTGGCAGGCACGGATATGGAGAGAATTATGATTAAAGATTGTGGAATTAAGAAGGGGAGAAGGAGACCGGGTAGATTCCGTGTCGAGCACGGGATGACGGGAAAGGGCATAACCGTCAGACGGAAAAGTCAGCCCGGGATAATCACGAATCGATTATCTTATAATGCGCTTTCTTGACTGGAATCTCACTAAGGTCTAAACTATATATGTTTAGTGATATTCATCACATGATAATCTTCTGACTGCATCAAATAAACATAGCCGAATTCGGCAAAAGG
>JAQULX010000317.1 GCA_028718465.1 Dehalococcoidales bacterium
AGCCTTATTATAAGCGGGTGCAGAGGCGGCGCCGATCAGCCCGTTACCTTTTCTCAGCTTATTTCCCAGGCTGACAGGTACAACGGCAAGACTGTCACATTGGAAGCATTTTATTTCAGCGGCTTTGAAATCTCCGCTCTTTCCGGATCAGTGGGCCCTGCCGATTCCGGCGCATGGAGAATAGTTCCCACCGGCACGCTGGTCTGGGCAGCCGGAAACATCTCTCCGGAATTATACGATAAGCTCTATGCTCAAACCGTCACGCCCAGCGGCTATACCGAACGCCTGGGCAGACTGAAAATCACCGGAAAATTTGAGACTGGCGGCAGGTACGGCCACCTGGACGCTTACCAGTACCGGATGATCGTAACCAGTGCCGAACTATTGGAATGGGCGCCGCCTCCGGCGGCGGCCATTACCCCCGGATGATCAGCAGGCTATCCATGCTGCGGTAGTCTGCCGCCGGCCCACGCTATTCCAGGAGGATATTATCTATCAGGCGGGTTTTACCGAATCTGACTGCCAGGGATATCACTAACGGAGGGTTAGCCTTTTCCATCTCCTGGAGATTGATGGCGTCGGCAATGCTGATATAATCTATATCGCCGGATGATTTTCCCCGGATAAGGTCGGACATGGCCTGGTGAATTTTTGCGGAGTCGCGTTCTCCTCCATCCCACATTTGCCGTGCCAGGCTCAGGGACTGGAATAATACGGGAGCCTGCCGGCGTTCCTCCGGACTGAGGTAGATGTTGCGGCTGCTCATAGCCAGACCGTCCGGTTCCCGCACCGTCGGTACAATGATAATATCCAGGTCCATATTCAGGTCGGCTGCCATCTTTTTAATCACAACGCACTGCTGAGCGTCTTTTTGGCCAAAGTAAGCCCGGGCAGGCGCCACGATATTAAAGAGTTTGGCTACTACGGTGGCCACTCCACGGAAGTGGCCGGGACGTACCGCTCCCTCCAACTGTTCCGTGACCTTATCGACATCCACCCAGGTGTTGAAACCGGCGGGGTACATCTCTTCCGGCGGCGGGAGAAAAACGAAATCGGTATTTTCTTTTTCCAGCAAAGCGAAATCGCGCGGATAGTCGCGCGGGTAACGATCGAAGTCTTCATGAGGGCCGAATTGAGTGGGATTGACAAAAATGCTCACAACGATAAAATCATTGGCTTCGCGTGCCTGCCTCACCAACGTCAAATGGCCTTCGTGAAGATAGCCCATGGTGGGGACAAAGCCGATCGTTCCTTTTAAAGCACGGCGGACTTTTTTCATCTCCGCGATTGTGTTTATAATCTGCATATCAGACCTCGCATCCAGCCCTTGATTAAGATATGAATACTCACGGGCAATCCGGGAAATAAAAAGGGGGAGAAGGTCACTTCTCCCCCGGTTTATCTTCGCAGGTTATTCCAGGTCAGCCAGAATGGACTCATCCATGGTGAAACTTTCTTTTTCAGTGGGGAAAACCCCTTCCTTGACTTCTTTCTGGTAGCTGGCGACGGCGTTTTTTATGATATCCGAAAGAGAGGCATATTGTTTGGCATGCTTTGGGATAAAACCGGTGGTAAAACCCAGGATATCGTTTATAACCTGCACCTGGCCGTCGCAACCGGAGCCTCCCCCGATTCCAATGGTGGAGATGTTCAATTTCCGGGTGATAAGAGAGGCTAGTGGAGCGGGAACCGTTTCCAGTACGACCGAGAAAGCACCGGCCTGCTCCAGGGCGATGGCGTCATCCAGAAGCTTCCTGGCGGCCTCGGGTGTTTTACCCTGTATCTTATAACCGCCAAGCTGATTCACCGACTGCGGTGTAAGACCGATGTGTCCCATCACGGGTATTCCGGCATCAACGATGCGTTTAACTTTTTCTGCCACGGTAACGCCGCCTTCGAGCTTGACGGCCTGAGCGCCAGCTTCCTGGATGAAGCGCCCGGCATTGCGCAGGGCTTCTTCAACGCTGATGTGATAGGTCATAAAGGGCAAATCCCCCACAATGAGGGCGTTTTTCGTGCCCCTGACCACAGCCCTGGTATGATGGAGCATATCCTCCATAGTTACCGGTATAGTGGATTCATAACCCAGCACCACATTGCCCAGACTATCTCCAACCAGAATCAACGGCAGGCCGACCTCGTCAACTATCCTGGCTGTAGCATAATCGTAAGCGGTCACCATGGCGAACTTTTCGCCCTTGCGTTTAAGCTCTTTAATCTGGTTGATAGAGACGCGCATAGTTCATCTCCTTAAAATATCTAAAGCTTCGTCCATGACCCCTCTGGTATGGGTAATCCGGTTTTTTTCATCCACGTAGACCAGCCGGGGATGATAGTCCTGAAGCTCATTTTCCGGAACATCCCGGTAGGTAAGAATAATTACAATGTCGCCTTTGGCTACTAACCGAGCGGCGGCTCCGTTCAGGCAAATTTCACCACCGTTTTCCTTGCCTTCTATGGCATAGGTGTGAAACCTGGCTCCATTATTGATATTGAGGATGTGTACCTGCTCGTAGGGAATGATGTCGGCGGCTTCCATCAGTTTTTTATCAATGGTGATGCTGCCTTCATAGTCGATATTACCATCGGTAACACGGGCGCGGTGGATTTTGCTCTTTAGCATTGTACGCATTTGTTTTCCCTCTCAATATTAGATTTGAGCACTTGTTTAAATATTTTATCGAGTTCTGCGGCCTGAGACTCGGTAATTTTCCCCCTGGCAAGGGCCACCGGCACGGTCTGCAATCCCAGCTCGCAATATGCCGGGAGAATTGCCGGAGCAGTATCTTTCAAGGTATTCAAATGAATCTGCACAGTCCCCACGTCCCCCCTGGCGATGGGGCCGGTGAGGGCGTTGGGGACACTCAGGTTTTCAATATTATTAATCGTTCCCTTGAGCAAAGGCAGCAATGCCTGGATAGCCTGGTCGCGGGAGATGCCGAAGCTTTCCCAGAGATCGGAAGCGAGCTTGACCAGTGTTACAAGGTAGTTGCTGGTCATGACCGCAGCGGTATGATAAGCTGCCTTGTCTCCCGCCCCCAGTTTGATCCAGCGGCCTTCCAGGGCTTCCGCCATTTCTTTTAATATTTCCAGGAGGCCATCCTCGGCTTCCAGGGCAAAAGTTGAACCGGGGAGATTATCTATCGCTTTTTGAATACTGGCAAAGGTCTGAAGGGGATGGAAGGAGCCCACGCGCGCACCCACTATACGGGCCTGTTCCAGGACGTCCAGAGAATCAGCACCGCTGCAATGGACCACATACCGGCCTGGATGCCAGCGGACCTGGTTTACAATGACCGGAATGGCGTCATCCGGCGTGGTAATGAAAATAAAATCAGCATTATCGGCTATGCCCTGCGGGCTGTCATAGACCTGTCCGCTGCCGACCATTTCTACCAGACGCCGGGCGGAAGAGAGACTGCGGCTGGCCGCGCCTGCAATATTATACCCTTTGCGGCCCAGTCTGACAGCCAGGGCAGTGCCGACGGTTCCCGCACCAATAAAACCTACTTTCAACATCTTAGATCACCTACCTATGCGATAATAGGCAAAAAAATACCTTCTTCGGAAAAACCGAAGAAGGCATTTTGGCATGTCGAAGTATTTTGCCGTCTCGGTCGTTTCCGATCCAAGCGACGATGTTATTATTAAAAATCTCAAGCTCTCTAGCTCACCGCTCCGGAAAACCGGGGTCGATGGCCGCGTATGTCTGGCTTACATTTTGCATTATATAGGCCTAAAATAACGTTGTCAAATATAGTCGCTATATGACAATCGTAATAGCGAAAACATCTCCTTTTCACCTATAAAGCCCGTATTTAATTACCCCATTCTCAACGTCGCCCGGGCAAGGTCCCAGGCATATTCATAAACATGCAAGCCTTTGCTTATGCCGATCAGTTCGCCGTCCTCGACGCCGATCTCGCTGGACATATATTCTTTGAGCAACTGGATTGCAGCCAGGTTGGAGGGGAAGCCCGCCCACAGGTCCCAGGACCGGAAGTAGACCATAAAGTTGAGTTTATTATCACGGATCCGGGTATCGATCCCCCTCAGGCATGGCGGATCGCTGAGAAAGACCGATTTTTCATCGCCCACGGTCATATATGCCTGATTAGTATTAGGCCCCTGTTCCTTATACATTTTGATGATTTCCGGGATCTGATTTTCCAGGTACTGGCCGTAGGTATACTGCTCTCCCTCAGCCCGATGGGAAGTCATCAGATAGGGGAGGTAAGATTCGACGTATTCCATTGTGCTGGGCGGCGGGACCCCCTGTGGAACATCCGGTATGAGGGGGCGGGTGGCGGGATTCTTGATGCGGACAACTATCAAGCCCAGTTCTTTACGACGCTGGCCGGCGTAGCTGCCACGGTCGAT
>JAQULX010000318.1 GCA_028718465.1 Dehalococcoidales bacterium
CGACATCCAACAGCAGTTAACTTTACTCATGCCCTCCACCTCCTTCCTCAACAATTGACATCTCCTTCACGCTGTCGCCGGGTACAATGACTGTCAGCCACCGTTTGTCACCAAAGATCTTTTTAAACAGCCTTTCCCAGATGGTGACATGGCGCCAGCTAACGATGCCGCTGTCTGGCAGTTCTTTTGCAATACTGATTTTAAGTGTGTGTCTGATGTTAATTACCTTTCCTTTCTGAAGGCTGATTTTTTTGTCCTTCACTGTATAGCCACGGCAGAGATAGAATGTGAGGATTTTTATAAAAGTTTTTTTAAATTTTTATAGACTGTCTGCAAACGATGTGAAATTGCCGAGTGATCAACACCCTCCCGTTTCGCATAATCGTTTACTGACATGCCTTTATAGTAGATTGATATAATAAGATCCTTCTGCTCCGGTTTCAGCTTGCGTATTGCGTTACGAATATGCTCTGCACTCTCTTCACAGATAAGGTTATTCAAAATATTACTGCCCTGGAATTGGTAATGTTTACGCCGGTTTACAACCGTATGCTCAATGACTTGCCTTTCAGTATCTACCTGGCCGCCCGTTTCAACCATGTCCTCATAAGACTTTAAGCATCGTCTGTTATGGCGGTGGTTTATGTTATATTCCTGCCGATCAAGGTCCGAGATAACCCCTCCCAATTCATCACAAACCTCAACTTCATTGATCGTCCCATCTGCAAATTCATATTTGATTTTCATTGTTTGCTCCTTTGGTTTTTTAAATCCGCCGGAGCCAAAAACCCTAACCCGTAGAGCATAAAAAAGACGGGCAGGAAACATTTTTGGTGTTCATCCTGTCCGTCTGGCGGCTCTGCGGATTTACGTTATACTGCTAAGTGGTCTCTGTGTTTTTAACTGTAACTGTGCCGTCGGGCTTGAAACGTATCAGTGTTTTGCAGCGCTTGTGTACGATTTCCACAATCTTTTCAGAAGCTTCTACCCGACAAACCAGCTTGCCGCTGCTGTTTTTGATATCCTGCATTGTTCTTCACCTCACTCCTTTCTCCTCCCCGATAAGCTCATAATAATTTTGTAAATCCGCGTCTTTTCCTCTTGTGGCAGTTCAAACCTAAGCTTTCTGCTGAAATTGGAGTCATTACAACCGTACACTGCAGCGACTTGCCAAAATTTCAATCTTGCTGCTCTAATCTCCTTCTTGATATCTTCGTTTGCCATCTTAAATCCCCCTCTTTGATGAAAATATTTTTGTTGCCATGTTGCTGTTGTTGTTCTATAATAGCTTTAACGGCAATAAATAGTGCGCAGTATTGCCTTTGTTATTATTATATTTCAACGGCGGCAACATTAAATAATGCCATTATACATAACGGCATTATGTGCGTCAATTTGTTATGTAGTTATTTATTTGTAATAACAATAGCGGCAAGTATGGAGGCAGTAATGGAGACAAATTTTAAACTGATATTTGCTCAAGAAGGCAGAGAAGTGCCGAAAGCTGCATTGGAATCAAGCGGCGGAGTTAAAGTCGAACTGCAATTCGGATATGATGTATGCGATTTTATTGATTTGGGCGGTAATAAAGCCCCTTACAAAAAACACGATTACACTAATTTTAAATTTGACGTAAATGACATCAAAAATGCATTAAGATTAACTAAAATGTTTTTTGCTTTCGGCAGCAGCCGCAGAGATGGCTTCTCACAAGAC
This sequence comes from Dehalococcoidales bacterium, assembly GCA_028718465.1. The sequence goes on from JAQULX010000318.1 coordinate 1,717, forward strand.
CTTCTTGAGGCCTATATGAGTGCCAACAAACTACTGGTTCCGCGTATTTCATATGAATATGTCCTGCCGGGTGACATTATTGAGCTGCTGGCGAAGCTATCAATTGAGGACCATGGCGAATATGATACACTTAAAGATGCTCCGGAGCTAAACAGGGAAATAACACTGCAAATGAAACAGATTGATACATTTATGGTGATGAAGGATACAAAAAAAGTCAGTACGATTTATCACTGCGACAATCTATGTGATATTGTCTTTTCGTCTATTCATCACATATTAAAATGCGGTTTCACATTCAAATCATGCAAGAACTGCAGTAAAAAGTTTGTTCCGTACATTAATAAAAATGAGGATTTTTGCGATAGGTTAAGTCCGCAATACCCTGATAAAACCTGTAAAGAAGCAAATATCCTCATTAAGAGCACCAGCCGCATCAAAAACGATGAAGTTCAGAAATTACAGAAAAGAGTGTATAACCTTTACAGGAGCGCTATTAACTTCGGATATTCCGATGAAGCCAAGCTTGATAAATATATGAAAGATAAGAAAATTTGGGTTGCAAATTTGAAAAAAGGTATAAAGACACGAGAGGAATACATAGATTGGCTGAAAACTCATTATGCCAGAAAATACTCAACTTGAACTCCTGGGTAGTGAATTTATTGTTTCAACTTCCGGTGATAACTGCAATGTACACAAATATTGAGGAGGTGATCTGGCATTATGAAAAACCTGAAGGCATTCTCAATAGCAATACTATTAATAACAGTTCTTCTCATCTGCAGCTGTGCCCAGACAGATTATCCCCCAACAATAATGTGGTACGACTACAGGTATGGTATAAGTATTAATAAACCTCTGGAAGCATCAATGATTGACAGCGAGATTGGAGTTATAAAAAGGTATGTGTATCCCATGCCCAAGAAGTCCGGCGATATAAATTTTACCAATCATTTTGACATCGGAGATTATCTTTTCAGTATACATGATATTGAAATTTCAGAAGCTATAGCAATTTTAAAAGACGGGCAGTATTATAAACTCGGAAGAACCCAATCTCCAATAAAGCTGATATGGGATAATAGGGTATACTTTCTCTCTGCTTCTGTTGACGCAGAAGAAAATAAATATGAAAATCTTGACCAGCAAATAGGCAGCGTCCAACGTACTCGTATAAAAGCCAGTGAGGCTGTCAACGGCGATATTACATTATCTGATCTTTTACTCGGCATGGAAAATTGGAACTTATTCCTCGCAGGCAGTGAAATATATAAGATAAAAGGACTTGAAGCTAATCAGGCAATCGCTGTAATAGATAAAGATGGCAATATTCATTATGCCAGGTATTATAAGCGTTTAAGCCGATAGCTTGCGCTCCTCATTATTATTTTAGTATCACAGCCGTAACTCAGGCATTACCGGTTATCACCGCTCAATATTTTTTAGTGCTCCGCATATTGTCAACATACTACTTCTCCTGGACGGACTTTGCGTATATCCCCCTCACTATCTCCTCAATATCAGGTTCTTTGACAGTCATATCAATAAGCTCAAAATTCCCCGACAGGAATGTTACTGCCTCTGCTAACGATATCTGCGTCTTATTGAAAATTATATCTTTTGAAACATCCGAAGTGTCGATAACCTGTAGTTTCGGGTGTGCGACATCGGTTTTACGCGCAAATGTAGCCTTAATCAAAGTACTCCCGCCGTATTTCCGCTTAAATTCATCAGTCTTTCCGTCAAATATAAGGCTGCCCTTCGAAATCAATACAATCCGGTTGCAGACATGATCAAGGTCCTTCATATCATGCGATGTAAGTATAATTGACGTGCCCCTTTCCGCATTTGACTTGATAATGAATTCACGGATATTGCTTTTGGCAAGCACATCAAGCCCAATTGTCGGTTCATCCAGGTACAGTATCTTCGGGTCGTGGAGGAGTGAGAGGGATATATCGACTTTCATCCTTTGCCCAAGGCTCAGTTGCCTGACAGGCGTTTTCAGGAAATCACCCATATTCAGTATTTCGGTGAAAAAGGCAACATTCCTTTTATATGTTTCATCAGGTATCCTGTAGATTTCCTTATACAATTCAAAGCTGTCCTGCATCGGCAGGTCCCACATAAGTCTGGTACGCTGCCCGAAGATAACACCGATATTCATTGCATTCCTTTTACGGTTTTCGTACGGCCGCATGCCGTTTACAGTCACTTCACCTGAAGTCGGATAAAGTATTCCTGACATTATCTTAATAGTCGTAGACTTACCAGCGCCATTTTCTCCGATAAAGCCCACCACTTCGCCTACGTCTACACTAAATGAAATCCCGCGGACCGCATTGACAATTTTTACTTCGCTTTTAAAGAAAGATTTCAGCACTTTTGTAAATCCATGTTGCTGCTGGACCACCTTAAAATCCTTCTTCAGTTCATTAACTACAATAAGGCTCATATCTGCTTCTCCTTTACCGCCATTTAGCCTCTTTTGCTTCTTCAGCTGCCCGTGCTTTTATATCTTTTCACTCCGGCATTGAATGCCAGTACAGCAAGCGCAAAAAATCCCACTGCGAAGAAAGGCACAGTATATCTTATGTACGGTCCAAACATCAGATAATCGTTTTTACCTATG
>JAQULX010000319.1 GCA_028718465.1 Dehalococcoidales bacterium
GATCATCTTTCGTGGAGAGGTATTCAGCGGACCCCGGACAGTGAATTACCAGTTTACCGCACCGTCGGTCCAGGGAACATACTTTTTCCGCTGCGACCCCCATCCCAATATTATGACAGGGGATTTTGTGGTCAGCGGTTAGTTCCGATCCAGTTATCACCCTTCCTTAGCTTCGCCGCCGCGAACATCAGAACGCATGGGCGCCACTCAGGGTATCACTGAGTGCTCTAAAGAATCACGTTCCTTCTCTTTTCAAGCTTAGGCCAATAATGTTGTCATGCTGGAGGCCTCGCCTGATATCCCTGATCCAGCGTGTAGGGGCGGGTCTCCGGACCCGACCGCCTGAATCATCCTCCTCTTTTTCCCTGGAATGACCTCCCCACCTGGGATGCTTCACTCTGCCGTCCTCCCCGGTCATCTGATCCACTTGCGCAGGCCGTGGGTGACCCCGCCCTGGCTTTGCCATAGCCGTAGTATGAGTTAATCTTTGTATCTTTAATCATAATTCCCTCCCCTTCCCCACGGAATCCGGGGGAAGATGCTTTGCCCGGCGGATTGGCCGTAATTGCAGACGCTTTATATAGAACTTGTTCCGAAAATATACGCTGCGCTTCTTTTTGCTCAGTGACCTGTACATAGAATAGTTGAGACAAAATAAATGCCGATGCTGATTAAACCTGTTACTTACGTGTTTAGAATGAGTTTAGAGGTGATATATAGCTTTGAGCCGCATCGAGTAAAAAGTCATTATCTCTCAATACTCAAAGCGGTATCCGTTAGAGGGCAGCAAGAAATGGGCCCGGAGCTACCCCCGCCTGTAGATCATTGCAGTTCTGGGGTATGTCCAGGGGACAGGGAGGGCAGGAATGACGAACGTACTGAAACGTAATACATGAAATAGGAATGAGGGATATTTGCTCACAGAATAGTTGATTGAATGAATCACAATACAGGTTAACACATTAATGAATCAAGGAGGAAAACATGAGACGAGTAAAATTTAACTCAACAAAAACCATTTTGTCTCTGGGGCTGGTCATCAGCCTGGCCTTAATACTGACATTTGCTGCCTGTCCGGCCACCGGAACGCCTACCGCTCCCGGAGACACTGGTACTCCACCCGGAGGAACCGGCACACCGCCTGGAGACACTGGTACTCCGCCCGGAGGTACCGGCACACCTGGAGCCACCCCCGGAGCCACACCTGGAGCTACCCCCGGCGCGACACCCGGAGCCAGTCCCGGAGCGACCCCTGGTGCCACCCCTGGAGCCAGTCCCGGAGCCACGCCCGGAGCGAGTCCTGGAGCCAGCCCCGGAGCCACGCCCGGAGCGAGTCCTGGAGCTAGCCCTGGAGCGACACCCGGAGCTACTCCCGGCGCCAGCCCTGCAGCACCTGGAGTTGTTCCTCCTGTAGTACCTGGAGCGACACCTGGAGCCACTCCTGGCGCCAGCCCCGGAGCCACCCCTGGTGCAATACCCGGAGCCAGCCCTGGAGCGACACCCGGAGCTACTCCCGGCGCCAGCCCTGCAGCCCCTCCCAGCGCTGAATTAATTCCGGCAATTACTAACTTTAGTGTAATGACTGAGATGGCCGAAGGACCGGCTGGTGGAGCCAATGTCACGGTCAACCTGGATGTGGAAAATTTCGAGCTGGTTGCTCCTCAAGCGACCCCCGCCGCCTCTCCCGGCGCCTCTCCCGCCGCTACTATGACACTGGTGTCACCGACGCCACAGGCGTCGCCGGCAGCACCCGGAGCTGAGGCCGGAGGAGCCATTGCCTATACGTTGCTGCCCGGACAACCGGTTATCGTGGATGAGACCGAATACACCTGGGAGAATGTTCCTCCCGGCCCTCACACCTTACGAGTAGAACTGGTTGATCCTCAGGGCCAGCCGTTAACTCCCGAGACGTTTATCCAGTTTGAGATTAACGTCCCTCAAACCAGTCCTTCAAGTTAATTCCGCTGTAATATATTTCACGGACCAGTCAGCGGAACCCGGACACAGGAGAAGGGCAGCCCCTTCCCCTGTGTCCGTATGTTCAAAACAGGCTTTTTTGCGGAAACTCAACTTGACCTGTGCCGGAGTATCGTGTTAAATTCTAAGTGAAAACTCCCTGTAGCTCAGCCGGATAGAGCAACTGCCTTCTAAGCAGTGGGTCGAGAGTTCGAATCTCTCCAGGGAGACCACTTTTAAGAAAATTTTACATATTAACGATTGTTAAAAGTGAATAGCGCTAGGGGTGCCGTAAAGGCTGAGAGTCTCTTCCTCTTGAAGGACAACCCTTGAACCTGATTTGGGTAATCCCAACGTAGGAAAGCAAAATTGAAAGCTTACCTGCGGGTAGGCTTTTTTTTGGAGGTTTTTCGATGCGGATCACGGTTAATGGGAAGGAGATGGAAGTGGCGGAGGGACTTTCGATCCATGATTTCATTACATCCAGAGATCTGACAAAAGGCATGGTTATAGTAGAACTAAATCAAACGGTTATTCAGCGGCAGTCATGGCCTGATACCCGGTTCAAGGCTGATGACAGAGTGGAAATAATCAACATACTGGGAGGGGGTTAAGTTGAACGATAAACTCGTGATCGGAGCAACAGAACTGGACAGCCGCCTGTTCATCGGGACCGGCAAATTCGCCGATTATAAATTAATTCCGGATGTGGTCCGTGCAGCCGGGGCCCGGGTGGCTACGGTAGCTTTACGGCGGGTGGATTTCGAGATGCCTCAGGAAAACATGCTGGAGTATTTGCCGGAAAACACAGTTTTAATGCCCAATACTTCCGGAGCCCGGAACGCCGCTGAGGCAGTCCGGACCGCCCGCATCGCCCGGGAGGCCGGCTGCGGCAACTGGGTGAAGATAGAGATAATCAACGATCAGAAATACCTGCTGCCGGACAATTTTGAGACTATCAAGGCTATTGAAATCCTGGCGAAAGAAGGCTTCGTTGTACTGCCTTACATGAGCCCGGACCTGATGGCAGCCCGGAGAATGGTCGAGGCCGGAGCGGCTGCCATCATGCCCCTGGGCGCTCCCATCGGGACCAACCGGGGACTGAAGACCCGGGAACTAATAGAAATACTGATTGCCGAAATCGATCTGCCCATTATCGTGGATGCCGGGATCGGGCGCCCTTCCGAAGCGGCGGAAGCGATGGAAATGGGAGCCGCGGCGGTGCTGGTCAATACCGCCATTGCCACTGCGGAAAATCCAGTCCTTATGGCCGAAGCCTTCGGGCAGGCCGTGGCCGCCGGTCGTAAAGCTTACCTGGCCGGGCCGGGCGCCGCCAGGCATTTTGCCGAGGCTTCTTCGCCGCTGACCGGATTCCTGGGAGAATGACTGCGATGACGTTTTACGATGAAATCCAATCTTTGCAAAAGAAAGATTATACAGGTTTCCTGGAACGGGCCTCCGGGCCCCAGGTTTTGAGAGCGCTGGAAAAGTCAAAACTGACAGCGTCAGACTATCTGGCCCTCCTGTCACCGGCTGCGGCGCCTTACCTGGAAGAAATGGCGCAGGCAGCCCACCGTTTAACAGTAAAACACTTCGGATGGGTAATTCAGCTGTATACCCCCCTGTACCTGGCAAACTACTGTGTCAACCGCTGCGTCTACTGCGGCTTTAATGCCGGCAACCCGGTTCCGAGACGCCGGCTAACCCTGGAAGAGGTCGAACTGGAGGCCAGGGCAATTGCGGTGACCGGGCTGAAACATTTGCTCGTTCTTACCGGCGAGTCCAGGCAGCATTCGTCGGTCTCTTATATGGAAGAATGCATCTCCATTTTAAGGCGCTATTTCTCTTCGATCACAATCGAGGTTTATCCACTTGAGCAGGATGAATATGCCGGGCTGATCGCGGCCGGGGTAGACGGCCTGACGATTTACCAGGAAGTCTATAATGCCGAATACTACAGCCGACTGCATCCGGCCGGCCCGAAGCGCAACTACCGGTACCGTCTGGAAACTCCGGACCGTGCCGGGAGGGCGGGCATCCGGACGATCAATATCGGGGCTTTGCTGGGATTGTATGACTGGCGGAGCGAAGTCTTCATGACCGGCTGCCATGCGGCGTACCTGCAAAAAACGTTTCCGGATGTGGATATCAGCATTTCTTTCCCCAGGATGAGGCCGCAGTTCGGGGACTACCAGCCTGAATATTCGATCTCCGACCGGGAACTGGTCCAGAGCATCGTGGCCGCACGTCTGTTTTTGCCCCGGTGCGGCATCACCATTTCGACCCGTGAAAGCGCCCGGCTCCGGGACCATCTGGTGAAGCTGGGGGTCACCAAAATGTCCGCCGGTTCTTCGACTGTCATCGGAGGACATACCGATGATGTCAACGGCA
>JAQULX010000320.1 GCA_028718465.1 Dehalococcoidales bacterium
AAAGCTTTATTGATCAGCTTCATGCTGTTCTATTCCTTTCATAAACCGGCATACGAGTTTCATTTAATGCAGATTGATACCTAGTTTATCAGTTGCATATGCTAATGTAAAATATCAGCTTACTAAAGTGATATTATATATCGGAAAATTTAGCGTTTAAGTAATATTATTCAGGAATGGAAGCAATACCTTTCGAAGCATATCTGGCATAAAACGGTCATGGCTGTTAAGGCTGGGTATACGAGCCTGTCCCAACCATGACCAAAAATCGCTTAACTTTCAAGATATGCGTATAAATCCAGGATGGTGTACGAGTAAATATAAAGCCTTTCTCAGAATAGACCGATCAATTGAATGGCTGTTGACTATGAGTTAATAGTGGTGTTTTGCTCTTATTCATGCTACTCTGCGCAATCTATTTCGAGTGCAGTACGCTCTTCAAAAGATAAGCCGGCTTTAAAACTACTCAATTTGTCTTTGCCCTTCTGAGTGGATACAGCCTTACCATCTTCGATATCAATATAACCCGTAAGCTGCATATGTTCGAGTAAAATATTGACCATAATCGGGCTCAAAGCCGGGTAAATACCTTCTATTTGCTGACGGGAAAATCCGGCCAGGACTTTATCCGCTGTGATGCCCGGTTCTTTTAAGATCCTGTCCAGGATCACCATAGCCCGTCTGAAGAAGGGGATGCTTCTGCCTTTATCGCACAGATCAAAGGCTTCGATCTTTACCACTACTGCCGTCCGAAAGTCAGGGCAGATTACCCGCACATCACTGACTGTCCTCTCCGCGGGCGGCGGCCATTTAAAGTTGCTGCTGCTGGCCAGATTAGCCGTATGGTACGGCGGTTCGCTGTATCCGGTGAATATATTCTTAAAGCCCATCCCATCATATATTTTCAGTTCAGGCGCCTCTACGCTTAACGGAGAAAACCGGAATGGGTAGTAATGTAGATAGTCCCTGTATAGCGGCCCGGCGGCATGGACTTCTATCATTCTAGGGACGGTCTGAATCGCCAGGCTGGGGCAGATCCTGCCGGTGAAACTTTCACCGTCGAAGATGAACTCGTCTCCCATCTTGTACTGGTGGTGACAGGGATATTTCTCCTTATCTCCCAGAAAATCGGTTACCACAGCTTTGACCTTGAACATTGTAACCTCCTTGTCGAGAATGATTGAATTGTATATTTGCCGGAATGAGGTGTCAATAGTGATGAGTCGCTACCCTGCGTTATGATATAATGCTTGCATGAGAAAAGCAGGTTTACTGTTGCTGATTGTTATTGCCCTGATAGGACTGTCCCTTTTAAGCTTGTCCTGCCTGAAGCCCGCCGACTCCGGCGGGCAGCGCACCGGATCAAAAATCAGGGACGGCAACCTTACCGATTTGATAGTCTTGCATACCAATGATACTCATGCCGCACTGGATAATATTGCCTTCCGGTCAACATTAATAAAAAAATTCAGAGCAGAGGCAGGTCCAGAAAATACCTTGCTGCTGGACAGCGGGGATGTCTTTACCGGGAGTATCTATTTTACAGTGGCGCAGGGTGAGGCGGACCTCTGGTTTATGCAATACCTGGGATATGATGCCATGGGGCTGGGCCTCCATGAGTTTGATAAAGGGCCCTGGATTTTGGCTGATTTTGTGGATAAGGCTGGATTTCCGGTGCTTTGCGCCAATTATGACTTCACCCGTGAGATACTGTTGGACGGTAAAATACTACCCTGGGTGGTGATACAAAAAGGCGGGGAGCGATACGGGCTTTTCGGTTTGACCCTGGAAGCCGCGGGAGTGCTTCTTGGCCTCGGAGCCAATATTAAATTCAATGATCGCTTTGAATCTGCGCAGCGGGCCGTACAGGAGCTTCAGCAACAGGGGGTCAATAAAATCATCGCTCTGACCCATAATGGGTGGGAGAACGATATTGAGCTGGCTAAAGATGTGGAAGGAATTGACATTATTATCGGGGGATACAGCCATGTAGTACCGGAAGTATATCCCACCGTTATCAACGAATATGCGGCGCCTACGCTGGTGGTTCAAGCCGGCACCCAGGGACAGTATCTGGGAAAAATCCAGGTGCAGTTTGATCGGGAAGGAGTGATAAAAAACTGGAAAGATAGTCAGCTTGTGGTCGTGGACAGGAAAACTGAGCCCGATCCGGTCTGTACTGCCAAACTGGATGAATACCAGGAGCCGATTAAAAAAATGCTCAGCGTTGTGGTTGGCGAAACACTGGTCAACCTGGATGGGGAGAAAAGCCGTGTCAGGTCTCAGGAGACTAACCTGGGGAACCTGATTGCCGATGCCTTGCTGACCAAAGCGGCCACTTCGGGTGCATCTATAGCCATTATCAATGGCGGCAGCATTCGCGATTCGGTCGCGGCTGGTACTTTCAGCTTTGGTCAGATTATGAATATACTGCCATTTAATTACTACCTGATGGTATCTGAGTTGAGTGGTAAACAGGTTATTGCTGCCCTGGAAAACGGGGTCAGCCGGGTGGAGCAGTATTCCGGGCGGTTCCCCCATGTGGCCGGAATGCGGTATACCTGGGACCCTCGCGCTAAACCGGGAAGCCGCATCGCACTGGTGGAGGTGAAGACTCCGGACGGCTACAGGCCTATTGATTTAAATGCCAGGTACATCGTGGCTACTTACGATTTTCTCTTTGCCGGCGGAGACGGTTATACTGTTTTCCGCGAATCGGAGAGGTTCAAGAACCTGGGTTTTACCGACTATGAAGTTCTGCGGGAATATATTGCGGCTAAATCTCCAGTTCGCAACATGGTAGAAGGCCGTATCAAGCGCCTGGGAGAATGATTATAGGCGAGCCCTGATTATAAATAGCCGCGGAGAAAAAATACCTCACAAGGCGGATAGGAGACCGGGAACGTCGACTATGAGTAATCATCCGCCGATAAGCTGAGTGAACCAGGGTATGGAAGTCATGAACAGCCCCGCGATGATGGCGGTGGTGATGACGCCGGCAACACCGGGTCCCATAGCGAAGGGTAAAATCATCGCTCTCTTGTTAGCCTTGGCGGCGCACTTCTGGGCGATCTTGACAGTGGATGGGATGCAAGATACCGCAGCGATACCGATCAGAGGATTGATTTTACCCTTGCTGAGTTTATAGGCTATCATTCCCCCTGCCAATCCTCCCAGCCCGGAAAGAAGCAGGGCGATGACCCCCAGTACCAGCAGTTTCCAGACCTTTTCGTCAAGAATCACGTCAGCGGTGAGTAGAGACCCCAAGACCAATCCCATAAAGAAGGTAGCCCCATACAGAAGAGGTCCGGACAGGAATTCCTGGAGCTTGGGCACGTTCCCTTCTTTGACCGCCACACCTACAAAGAAGGAGATGAATAAGGGCGAAGCCACCGGGAAGAGAAGGCATAAAACGATGGAGGCAGCGGTGATGAAGACCATTTTTTGTGTGGTGCTGATGTGCGGAATGGTTTTCATGTCCATGGTTGTGCCCTGAATATGTTTGGGTATCAGAAGTTTGATCATATAAGGGTATCCGATGTACACCAGTGCCAGGTAAACATAAGCGATGACGGCGATGGGTACGAAGAGCTCTTTAGCCAGCGTGAGGGAGGTAAACAGGACCATCGGACCATCTGCCCCGCCCACGATGGATATAGAAGCGGCCTGACCGGGATCCATGCCCCAGGCCATCGCGATGGGGAAAGTGAGAATGGTGCCCAGCTCGGCGGCCACTGCCAGCGATAGGCTGAGAAATGGCCTGGCCATCATGAAACTGATATCGGTAATGGCACCAATGCCCATAAAGACCATGCAGGGTATCAGGCCGTTGCTGAAAGTGAAAGTAAAGAAAGGCTGGAGAAAATCAATCTGGAGGTAGTTCATCAGGATATCGTTATCGGTGATCAGGGGGTCGACGAACAGGTTCCCCATTCTGGCGGCTTCGATAAACATGGTCCCGGCGTTGACCCCGATCATGCCCAGTCCCATGGGGATCATGATCAGACCATCCAGTATTCCCTTGAAACCCAAATAGATAAAGGCAGCCCCGGCCAGAATTAGAACAATACGGATGATGGAAAAAACCGGTTCTGCGGCAAAGAGGGTATAAATACCCTGAAACATTTCCCAGATTGGAATACTCACAACTACTCTTCCCTTTCTACTGTTCGGAGGCGGGTACTGACGCGGCCGGCTCCTTTTTCTTCCGATTGACAACGGCAAAAAGAATCCCCATGATAGCAGCCACTATCATAGATATCACGGCCAGAGCAGCAAATATTGCCAGCGTATAAAGCAGAACATTTATCATCATCTTAATCGTGCCTCTACAGACAGCCTG
>JAQULX010000321.1 GCA_028718465.1 Dehalococcoidales bacterium
AACCTGGCTGTAATCGGAGCTTATATATTCACTCCCTTCGTCCATCAGGTTATCGCCCAGTTGCAGCCTTCCTGGAGAGGAGAGTACGAGATTACGGACGCCATCCAGAAGATTCTGGAGTCCGGCAAAGAAATAAGGAGCCACATCCTGAAGGGCTGGTGGCTGGATACCGGTAAAAAGGAGGACCTGCTGGAAGCCAATCAGACACTCCTGGACGAATATGTGAAGCGCTCCATCCGGGGAGATGTAAACGCCGGCAGCCAGATTTCCGGCAGGGTTGAAATCTTTGAGGGGAGCCGCGTCGAGAACAGTATCATTCGAGGCCCAGTCTCAATCGCCTCAGGCTGCCGCATCACCGACTCTTTCATCGGGCCTTATACCAGCATCGGAGCCGGCACCGTTATTGATAGATCATCGGTGGAATACTCGGTAGTCCTGGACAATTCCCGCATCGAAAATATTGACCGGTTGGTGGACAGTATTATCGGAAAGCATGTGGAAGTCCGCCGGCAGAAGCAGGGAAAGGAAGATTCACGGTTGTTTGTTGGTGATTATTCGCGCCTGGATTTGTAGGCGTGACAACGATTAGGATAAACCGGCATCGGCAGAATTCAGCACAGCACCACGCTGCAAATAAATATAAGAAGCCAATCAATAATTCAACAGGGAGCGTTGTTCTATGCTAAACTATATTAGAGGATTAACGTGATGTTAGCTGAATTTGCCCCGGTTTCTGGCTCTTCTCCGGTCGCCTACTTCTCCATGGAAGTCGGCCTGGTATCGGCTATGCCCACTTACAGCGGAGGCCTGGGCGTACTGGCCGGCGATACCCTCCGGGCCGCCGCCGATACGGGCTTGCCTATGGTCGGAATTACCCTGCTTAACCGCAAAGGCTATTTCCGGCAGCACCTGGATGCGCGGGGCAGCCAGACTGAAAGCCCGGTCATCTGGAATCCAAATGATTTTCTGGAACCCCTTGACATCCATGCTTCCATCGAAATTGAAGGCCGCCCGGTAAAAATCCGTCCCTGGCGCTATTTGCTTACCGGAATCGCCGGTCACCGCATCCCGGTCTTTTTCCTGGATACTGCCTTACCGGAAAACAGCCCCGAGCACCAAACTCTCACGGATTACCTGTATGGCGGAGATAATTACTATCGTCTCTGCCAGGAAGCCGTGCTGGGAATGGGAGGCATCGCGGTGCTGCGGAGCCTCGGCTACCACGACCTTCAAGCCTACCATATGAATGAAGGCCACTCAGCTTTATTGATTCTTTCTCTCTTCGAGGAACAATTGATCAAACAGAAGACCGCTTCTATCACCAATTCTTGTATTGAAGATGTCCGTAATTTATGTGTTTTCACCACCCATACGCCTGTGCCGGCGGCTACCGACCAGTTCCCCATGGATATGGTCCGCCGAGCGCTGGGGGACAGCCATACCGAAAATCTAATTTCCGCCGCCTGTTTTAAAGACAGCGTCCTGAATATGACCTATCTGGGATTGTGTTTCTCCCACTATATTAATGGAGTTTCCATGCGCCATGAAGGCATTTCTCAAACCATGTTCCCCAACTACCCCATCAACTCCATCACGAACGGGGTCCACGCCCGCACCTGGACATCCCCCTCGTTCAAACAGCTTTACGACCGGCATATTCCTGAATGGAGAAAAGACAACCTGTATTTACGCTACATCATCAGCGCGCCCATTGATGAAATTCAACAAGCCCATGCCGCCGCCAAGCAGGACCTGATCGCCGAGGTGCAAAAGCGCACCGGCGTCAGGCTGGATAGGGCTGCTATGACTATCGGTTTCGCCCGCCGCGCGACCGGGTATAAACGCGCCGATCTGCTTTTTACCGATCTTCAGCGGCTGCGCCAGATCGCCTCCCGGGCTGGTCCGATTCAATTGGTCTTCGGCGGGAAAGCCCATCCCCGGGACGAAGGTGGAAAAGAAATAATTCGCCGGATATTCAGGGCGGCGGAAGACCTGAAAGATATCATCCGGGTGGTCTATCTTGAAGAATATAACATGGACCTGGCCAAATTTATGTGTTCCGGGGTGGACCTGTGGCTCAATACGCCGCACAAGCCCCAGGAAGCCTCCGGTACCAGCGGGATGAAGGCGGCACTAAACGGAGTTCCCAGCCTGAGCATCCTGGATGGGTGGTGGGTAGAAGGCCATGTCGAGGGGGTTGCCGGATGGTCTATCGGTGAAAACTGGGACCTGGCCAGCAATCCCGGCAAAGAGACCGCTTCACTTTATAATAAGCTGGAGTATGTTATCCTGCCCCTGTTCTACGGCCGGCCTTCAAATTATGCCTGGGTCATGCGCAACGCCATTGCCCTGAACGGATCATACTATAATTCCCAGCGCATGCTTCTCCAGTATGTCAGGAATGCTTATTCCCACAATAATTTCGAGAATCATCCGGGCAGTGCAGAGAATCAGAAGCCCGGCCCGGGCTAACGGCCAGTCCAGGTGTTCGCCCTTTCCCGCGATTGCGAGGCCTATACCTTAACTTCGCCGTCTCAAACAATATAATAGTGGGCGGGTGCCCTCCGGGTGTCCCGAAACATCTCATGGCGGGGTAGTCACACAATGCGTTAAATACCCCCCTGAGACCCTTCGTAGCCTCAAAGGGGAAGGAATCCCCAGGATGACGGCAGAGTAAGCAATCTAAAAACTTTGATTAATGATCAGGGATTAATGAGAGAGCTAGACCGGTAAGGGTGTCTGAAGGATACGATATGAATCGTCCTGGTTCCAGAGACCAATTGCATTATCTGGCCGACCTCTATGGTATCCGGAACAGCTATCTGGATATGCACCGAATAGTCCAGCCGGCTTCCGATGCTGCCTTGCTGGCGGTTTTGAATGCTGTAGGAGCGCCTGTGGCCAAAATGGGAGACGTCCCTTCAGCGATACGGGAGAGGCGCCGGCAATACTGGCAGCAGGTTGTCGAGCCCGTCATTGTATCCCGGGACGGTAACATGCCAACCGTATCCTTAAAGCTTCCGGCAGCCCTGCTTAAAACCTCCTTTCCGGCTGCGGTGACTCTGGAAAACGGTGAAACCAGGGAGTGGGTATGGAGAGCCGATGAATCGGCTGTACAGAAATCAGCCCTGGCAGCAGGCTCCCGGTATTTCTCTCTGAGTCTTTCTCTTCCGGAAAGGCTGCCCCCCGGATATCATCAGCTAAAGCTGGATTTGCCCGGGAGGACTGCGGCAGCCCTGATTATCTCGGCTCCTCTAAAGGCTTTTCAACCGCCCTCCGAAGATGAACACGTCTGGGGCGCCTTTATACCGCTCTATGCCCTGCACAGCCGCCGGAGCTGGGGAGCCGGCGACCTGGCTGACCTGAGCAATCTGATGAGCTGGATTTCCAGTCTGGGCGGCCGCCTGGTAGGGCTCCTTCCGCTGCTGCCCGTTTTTCTCAACAGCCGGCTGGGACCCGGACCGTATATGCCGGCCAGCCGGCTTTTCTGGAACGATTTTTACCTGGATATCCGCCGGGTTCCCGAGCTTTCCTTCTGCCCTGAAGCACGGAAACTGATGGATTCTTCCGGTTTCCAGGAGGCGCTTTCCGCCCTGCGCGCTTCTCCTCTCGTAGACTACCGCCGGCAGGCGGACCTGAAAAGAAAAGTCCTGGAGCTTCTGCTGGACTGCCTCCTGACAGGAAAATCAGGCCGGCTGGCCGGGTTCCAGAGTTTTATTAACTCCCATCCCGCATTGGAAGACTATGCTGGATTCCGGGCTGCCGGAGAAAAGCACGGGATCGACTGGCGCCGCTGGCCGCAGAGAATGCGCGGAGGGAAATTGGGCTCCGGCGATTTTGTGGATAATGACCGGCAGTACCATCTCTACGCCCAGTGGCTGGTCCAGGAGCAGATCTCCGATATCTCTCAAAAAGCCCGCCGGGACCGTTTCTACCTGTACCTGGACCTGCCGGTAGGCGTTCATCCGCTGAGCTATGATGTTTGGCGTGAGCGCGAGTCCTTTGCTGTCGGGGTGAACGGCGGCGCTCCGCCCGACCCCGTGTTCACCTCCGGCCAGAACTGGGGCTTTCCGCCGCTTCATCCGGAAAAACTCCGCCGGCAGGGTTACAAGTACATAATCAACAGTCTGAGGCACCATCTTCAGGCAGCCGGTATGCTGCGCATCGATCATATGATGAATTTTCACCGCCTCTTCTGGATACCGGAAGGAATGGAAAACCGGGAAGGTGTTTATGTGAACTACAGGTCGGAAGAACTCTATGCCATCCTGGCACTGGAGTCCTGCCGCCATCAGTCTGTAATTATCGGCGAGGACCTGGG